>NZ_JAYGHA010000004.1:0-24136 GCF_034931405.1 Anabaena sp. UHCC 0451
TCCGCAATCCAGTATTCAGGGATTCCCAAAAGGGCGTATTCTTCAACCTTGCGGGCATAATCAGTTTCCCAGTTACTACTAACAACCTCAACAACGAGTTTAACTGAACGACCGTGAGTAATTACTGGTTCATGTTCCCAAAGCGGTTCACTGAGAAGAACAGTTTCATCCAAAACAACAATATCAGGTCTACGGGCGGTAATGGCATCAGCAAAGGGGCGAATTAGGCAAGTGCGGGGAATAAACCAAGGTAGTTGGGCATTAGTAATGGCAATACCGATTTTAGTCGCTAGTTTGCCACCGACGGTTTCATGGGGTCCAGTAGGTTCCATATCAATTAATTCTCCGTCAGCCAACTCATAGCGGGGATTATCGCGGTATTGGTCAAGAAAATCTTCAAAGGTAAGAAGTTTTGATGGTGCATAAGTCATGGAACTTTTCCTTTTTATCAATCTTCCTGCGGGCAATTATCCCACAAGGTTGTCATCTCCCGTAAACTCTGATGAGTGCCATTACCTATAATCAAATGGTCTAACAAAGGAATACTTAAAAGTTCTGCCCCGGCTAATAATTGCCGTGTTAATTCTATATCTGCTTCACTAGGTTCTAGATTACCAGAAGGATGATTATGGGCAACTATCATTCGCGTTGCACCATGTCGAATAACTTCCCGAAAAATGTCACGGGGAGAAGCTAAGGTTTCCGTAGCAGTACCAATAGTAATTATTTTTGTCCCCAGAAACTTATTTTTCACGTCTAAAAGCAAGACGGCAAAACGTTCTTGACTTTGCCACATCAAGTCTTGACTCAGGGTAGCAGCCGCAGCCATAGGACTATCAATTACTGTGCCATCAGCAGGACGGGATAAAAAAGCACGTTTACCTAATTCAATGGCGGCGAGAATTGTTGTCGCTTTTGCAGAACCCACACCGTGAATTTCCATTAACTCTGCGGGGGTGACTTCCCGTAAAGCGGCTAAGGGATCACGCTGATTTTTGCCTAATTCCTGTAATATAAGTTGTCCCAAACCAACGGCGGAAAGTTTACCTGGTCCTTGTCCAGTCCCTAGCAGGATGGCAATTAATTCCGCAGTGGCTAGTATTTTTGCTCCATGAGTCATCAATCTTTCACGGGGACGCTCATTTTCGGGTAAGTCGGCAATTCTGAGGCAATAAGTCATATACAAACAAAGGGATTATGCACCAAGGATGGAACTATATTTTATTTATCCCTTTTTGAAGCTGCAAATTATATCTATTGGCAAAAATATTTAATTTTTAACCGTAACACCAAAAATAGATCCCCGACTTCTCAAAGAAGTCGGGGATCTGGGGCAGTTAATAACTGATAGGTCTAATTTACAGCTTCTTGATAGATTATTTCTTGAAACTGGATGATATCTTTTTGCGGATCAGCGAGACTAACTTTAACTAATACTTGTTCACCCAAACTAACGGAACGCCTAAAGGCCATTGGCAACTGCAAGCCTAAATCTTCTAATAAAATCAAAGCCAAGTTGCTATCTTCCCGCAGCCACATCAAGACAGTAATTTGCCATACTTCCTCTGGATGACGACGTAAATATTCTAGGGCATAATATCTGTTAGTTTGCCGTTCTACCATCGTTACTTCTTGGGTGGTAGTGGTGACAGTCATCATCACTTCTTTGAGTTGTTCAGCGGAGAAAGGCAAATCTTCGCCGCGTAAGTGAGCTTTAAGTTGGAAGTGGGTAAGTAAGTCGCTGTAACGACGAATAGGGGAAGTTGCCTGAGTGTAAGTATCTAAGCCTAAACCAGCATGACGCACAGGATTAATGCTCATTTCACTCTTGGGCATACATCGACGCATGGCGCAGAAACGGACAAAACCAGCGGGAAGTAACAGTAATTCTTCTTCGGGAGGCAGTTCTGGTTGGGGTTGACCACGAAAGGGCAGAGGGATGTTATGGGTTTGACCGTAACGTGCTGCCACTTCCCCTGCCAGAATCATCATTTCTGCGACTAACTGCCGTGATGAAGAATCATCTAAAATATCAATGCTGATGTCATCATCTTTAACTTTGATCATCGCTTCTGGCATATTGATACTGATCGCGCCTTGGTGATAGCGCCAAGTTTTCCGCCGTTTTGCCAAATTTGCGATCGCCGCTATTTCTGGTTCTGCTTCTACCCCTAATTGCAGCATCTCATCTACATCTTCGTAGGTGAGGCGATAAGTAGGCTTAATTAAGCTGGGGTGAATACAGTAATCTTCTACAGCCCCGCTTTGATCTAAAACAATCCCAAAACTGAGGGCGCAACAAATTTTCCCCTGTACCAAACTCATTGGACCAGTTGCCAATACCTCTGGGAACATAGGAATCATCCCCGTCGGCAAATAAACTGTACTACCCCGCTTTCTGGCTTCTAAATCTAATTCATCTTCTGGGATTAACCACCGGGTAGGGTCAGCTATATGCACCCACAGCTTTTCTCGTCCATCTGGTAGTATTTCCCAACTCAAACCGTCATCTATCTCAGTGGTACTTTCATCATCAACCGTGTATGCCTTGAGATGAGTCAGATCAAGACGATTGGTATCTAAGTCTGCTGGTGGAGAATCCAAATTTTGTTGCGCCACTTCTAATACCTTATTGGGGAACTGAACGGGAATTGAAGAACGACGCAGGAACAGGTTCTCATGGGGACTCCACCAACCCAAGTCGATCAACAATTGAAAGGCTGTGTGGGGAGTTGCAGAACGTCCCAGCATACTCATAGTTTCTAATACTGAGGTTGGAGGTGGGTAAGCACGAGCTAAAGAGTCCGAGTTAATTCCCATCCGCACAATATCGGATACTAGGGCTGCATATTTTTCTATTGCTTCCAAACGCTGGCGATCTTGGCGTTGCCATTCTACAGTTTCGCCCTGGAGTGCCTGTTCTACACGGGCTAAAAATTCCTGCTGTCCCTTGGCTTTTTGAGCTTCTACTTCTATTTGATGTTTACGTTCTGCTACTTGTGCTACACTGCGCGGTTCGTAAACGTCTCCCTTCTGCTTAAAATAAAGTTTGTCTTCTGATAACAAGCAATGAGCAGCATAACACTGGGAAGCTTCTGATTCAGAAAACAGTAGATTTGCCATTTGGCTGGGGTTAACAGTTTCCCCATCTTCCACCAGTATTTCCCAAGCTACTTCTAAACTGGATGGATCAAGATAGGGCTGGACTTGATCCAAAAAGCTTTTAATTTCCGTAGGCTTGTAAGTTGATCCGTTAACTGTATAGGTTATTTGTCGAGGCGCGAGGCTGTGGGATTGACCTCGTTCATCTACTACAAACCAACGGGTCTTTCCGTCTGGACGATCTACCACTCCCAGCCGGCTATCGCCTTGAACCCTAAATTCAACTAGCGTCCCCTTCTCCACAACTCTCGCACTTTTTAATAATTTTAGATTTTTAGGTAAGAATTCAGGAGTCAGGAGTCAGGAGTCAGAATGTTTTGATAAATCAATTAATTATCAAATCGTAATTTTTGGTGTAACCATTAAAAAGCTGACCGCTGACCACTGATAGCTCCAAATCTTTTGATTTGAAATCTGGAATGTTATTGTACACTCCTTTGATGTTGCTAAAATTTTAGATTTTGGACTGAAAGTAAACGTTTAATGTCTATTACCAACGTTACTTTTTTTTGGATCTTTACAGCAGATTGCAGATAAATCTGGTACAGAGTCTCACTTAAAACCTAGACAGAATGAGAGTTTTACTTCTGACTTCTGACTCCTGACTCCTGACTCCTGACTCCTGCTCTAAAATCCAAAATCCAAAATCCAAAATTTTATTAGCCTTCTGCGTTGATGAATGGCAACAAAGCCACAATCCGAGCGCGTTTAATCGCTAATGTTAAATGCCGCTGCTGCTGTGATGTCAACCCGGTAATTCTCCGAGGCAGTATTTTACCACGCTCAGTTATAAATTTACGTAGTAAATCAACATCTTTATAATCGATTGGTTCTCCTGGCTTAATTGGCGACAGGCGACGACGATAATAACTCATCTTTTACTTGATTTCCTTGTGAACAGTGTGTTTGTTGCAGTGGGTACAGAACTTTTTCAGTTCTAAACGGGCAGTGGTGTTCCGACGGTTCTTGGTGCTGGTATAGCGAGAAACGCCTGGAGAACGCTTGTCTGGATTGGTTCGACACTCGGTGCATTCTAGTGTCACTATTATGCGGGCACCTTTACTCTTAGCCATAATCTTACAAACAGTAAAGCCTGGAGAGATTTAACACAAATGACTATCTTCTCACATTTCGCTGCATTTTTTCAACTAATCGCTTAACTTTTAAATCCAGCGAATAGCCGCGCCGTGACGAAACGATGATAGTTTTAGCATAGCGGTCATGCAAAGCCTGTCGCATCTGAGTATCTGACAAGGCTGAACCACAGTCAATTGCTAGAGGAAGCACTAGCAGTATGGCGGTGGGATTAGCTATTATATTGCTTAAACCAATGGAAATTAACAAGGTACTAAAACAAAGAATCCCTTCTCGCTGCAATAATGCCTGTAATTCGGGGATTCTGCTGACTATCTGCCCATTTTCAACTTCTAAAACTTTTAAATTTACTGCCCAACGTCCTAAACTTTGCCCTCGATTATTGTAAACGATTAAAACCCGCAAAACTAGCCAAGTCAGGATAAAAACGAAAATTTGGGCAAATTGAATACCTAGATTACTGCTTCCTAACAGGGAACTAACTAACCATATACCGAGAAAATCTATCCCCAGCGCCATTCCTCGACGGATAATTTCTGGCTTGGGATAGTGTTTTTGGGGTATTTTAACTATAGTCATGCAGAATAGTGTTTTATTTAGGTTTAGGAAATAATTATTGCCGTTATCTTTAATATTAAAGTCATAATTTCAGTATATAGTTTAAATAACAAAAATCTAGTCAGATATAGTCAAACATAATCATTTGTGTTATAGTTGAGAGTTAAAACTATAGACTAAAAAGAAAGAGAAACACAGAGTGTATTGTTAAGCATAATGTTTAAAATTGTTATCCTTTAACTAAAAGTAGCGATCGCTGGTGATTATATCCTTTTTCCTGAACACAAGGCACAATAAGTATAAGTGAGCGCGATAGCGAATCGCTCCGAAGGAATCGCCTTTATGAGTTACTGTCTTAACCCCCATTGTTCTAAACCAGAAAACCCTGATAATGTCAAGTTTTGCCAAACTTGTGGTACTAAGCTATTTTTAAAAGAACGTTACCGCGCTACCAAACCCATTGGACAAGGTGGTTTTGGGAGGACTTTTTTAGCGGTGGATGAGGATAAACCCTCAAAACCTCCCTGTGTAATTAAGCAATTTTATCCCCAAGCTCAAGGTACAAATACGGTACAAAAAGCAATAGAGTTATTTAACCAGGAAGCGGTACAGTTGGATGAATTGGGACAACATTCACAAATTCCCGCACTGTTAGCTTATTGTACTCAAGATGACAGACAGTATTTAGTACAAGAATTTATTGATGGGCTAAATTTGGCGCAGGAATTAGCAAATAGAGGTGCTTTTAATGAAATTCAAATTCGACAATTATTAAATGATTTATTAATTGTGTTGCAATATTGTCATGATAAACAAGTAATTCATCGAGATATTAAACCAGAAAATATTATTCGTCGAAGTAGTGATAATAAACTAGTTATAGTTGATTTTGGGGCGGCGAAATCTGCCACAAGTGCAGCTTTAAATCGCACAGGTACAAGTATTGGTAGTCCTGAATATGTTGCACCAGAACAGATGCGAGGAAGGGCGATTTTTGCCAGTGATATTTATAGTTTAGGGGTAACTTGTATTAATTTGTTAACGGGGCGATCGCCTTTTGATAGTTATGATACCCATAATGCTGCTTGGGTTTGGCGACAAAATTTGAAAAGTCCGGTTAGTAGCGATTTGGGTAATATTATTAATAAAATGGTAGAAACTATCCCTAGTCAGCGTTATCAAACAACTGATGCAGTTCTTAAAGATTTAAATTTACAATCTAATATTCAATCTTCCGCAGTTATCCCACCGACAATTATTAGTCAACCAGTTAAACAAAATCTTCCTACTTCTCAACCTGCTGTTGTTCCTCAAACTCCTAGTCAACTTGATGTGGAATTACAGGAACTAAAAACACAGTTTACTGGTGGTAAGGTGCAACCAAAAAATGTTCCACCACAACCATCTGTTGCTACTAATAATCCGCCTAATAAGGATGCTGTAGATAAAGAATTGGAGGAAATGAAGGCTAAGTTTTTGGGTAATGGATGATTATTTTCATCCTGTATCCTTAACTGAACTAAACACTACCAAGTAAAAAACCATCAACACAAGTGAGATGGTTTACTTTTTTGAAAATTTTGTAAGTTGCTAAAATTAATGCTGGATCAAAATTTAAACGGTTAGGGAAGCTACAAGAGGAATCACCTCAAGTAGAAAGGTAGGAGGAAGAGAATTAAGCAGATCAACCGGAGGATTAGGTATATCAGAAGCTACAGGTATCTCCATACCACCACTAATAAAAGCTGCTTGATTATCGCTTATTTCTTGAAAAATTTCAGTATTTTTGGAAATTATAGAATTAATCTTTTTCAGCATTGTTTAATGTCCCTAAAGACAGAAGCTATATCCAATTAAAGATAGAATATTTTCACTTTATCTCCACCTTTTGATATATTTTTAAGATTGCTACTTTATACTGTATAGAAATTATCTCATATAAAAAAGCGATCGCTAACTTATTTGCACTACGGACAGGACAATAGATGCAAATTATTTTAGACTTTGTAAACAATTAACTGCTTCAGAAATACCCCGACCAACATCAATTATTATGTCGGTATCTATAATTGTTGAATTATTCATGGGTTTTTGACCACTCGGTTTCTCGCAAATTTCGTACCCAATTAGCACTACCTAAGTCTTGACGATCTTGCCACATTCCAATAAATCCATCGTTGTTTAAATCAACATCCGGTGACACAGAGAAAGATTCAGTGTATATGTATTTTTGTTTCAAATAGGTAATCAGGCTGACTACTTGATTTTGAGCTTCCGTAGGCAGAGATAAAAATTCACCTAAAAACTCTTTATTTGTCATATTTCACTATCATTAAACACCGCACTACATCCCTTATCTTAACGTATTTCCATTAACTAAGGGCGATCTGCTTGCAGATGCGCTTTACGATCGCACTAATTCAGTTCTCTAGCTAGTTTGTTTTTGATTTCTTGTATCTGTTGATTTTCGACAGCATTATAAAGAAGGAGATATATTAAACTGGTGTTTAACATAGTCTTAATGTCTCGTCTGGCAATATTTTCGATACGACTAATTGTGTTATTAATATCTTTGTCTTCACTTAAAGCCTGTTTTACTTCTTCTATTTTTAAAGTCTTTAATATTGTAATGATTTTTCTCATAAAAGGTTCAACAAATTGGTCTAATACACTATGTCCATAGCAAAATGACAAAATATCTTCTGGACGTATTGAGTATTGTTCTGTCAACCGATTTTGTATATCAGGAATACCATCTAAAAGAATTGAGTCATACCAACTATCATCCATTACATTTTTTAGCTTTTGCAATGTATCGTTCACTCTATCTTCAATACTTTGAAATAAGATATTCTCATCTCCAATATTGTCGAATTGACTATCTTGAAAATTTAAAACTCTTGCAAATGCTTCATTATTTATAAGATGCTCAACATTATTGTAGTTGATTTCTTTAAAGTAGAACCAAACGTAAAATAGAGGAGAAACTGTTCGGGAAATATTTTCAAGTAAACTCCTAAAATCATAGTTTTTGGTGGTTAAACTTTTGCATATTTCACTTAATGAAAAATGATTACACTGAAAGTTCTCTTTACAATAAACAACTGTATGGTAAATATAGTCAGCAATATACCAAACATCATTGTCGTACAAGTATTCACAATCACTATCAATGCAAATAATAAATTTTTTATTAACGAACCCTTTGAAATTTTTTAAAATAGGTTTTCCACGTGTTCCTTTTTTATTGGGATATGCGAAATAAATTCTATTTCTTAAATTCGGTTTAATATTTTCAATAATAAGTCTCCAAAATTCTTCATCATAAAAATCCTCAACCAATACAGAAATATCACACCTCTTTTGACGAGCCTCTCCTTCAATTCTTTTAGCAGCCTCTTCATACAAATTCATTAGTTACCGTCCTCCCTGAAACCCCTTAAAAGCCAATTTATTTAAGTATATATTATTTGCTTTAATTCCATAATAGGCTCGTGCTTCTTCAAGTGATCTAATTTCATCCATATTTCTAGCTTTCCCAAGCAAAGTGCTGAAAGTTATAATATCAGGAAGCAATTCCAGGTTTTCATTGATGTTGTGATTTATATTGTGAATAAGGTCAATGCCTTCTTCAACTCCACTGACTTTTTTAATCAAAGTATTAAGAGTTATATCATTAGGCTTGACATGAGATGATTTACTATAAGTTTCTGCTGTCATTAAATCAAAAATCTCTTTTGCATCTTTATAATTATTGAGCTTGGAAATAAGAGTAGTAAATGTTATGACATCAGGATAAATTGTATTTTCTTTCAGGAAATCTAATAATTGAAGACATTCATCTTTTGTAAATGAGGTATATTCACTAATTTTGCGATTAAATTGATAAAGTTTACGTAACTTGTTTCCCGAAAAGCTGCCAAAAATACTTTTTATTTCTTGTACACGTTGTCCTACTTGATCAGTTTTTTCTTTTAAAATGGTACTTTCTGTTACTAAATCTGAAGTTGACTGAATATCTTCTATTTGTGTGACTTCTTCAATCCAGCCTTGATACCAAACAGTCGGTGAATGAGTTGTAATAATAATTTGGCAATTTGGATTTATCTGTCTTATGTTTGAGATTAAAGTCCTTTGCCAATCAATATGCAGCGATATTTCCGGCTCATCCATTAATAATATAGAATCTTTCCTATCTTGAAGTAATGTTGTTAATAAGATAATCAACATCTGTTTTTCCCCAGATGAGAGATTTTCTGGTAGTATCGGTGTTTGTATTCCTTCTTTTAAAAAATGAAATTCCTTTTCATCAAATTTTTTTTCTGTATCATTAAATAATTGAGTTAAAATCTTAATGAATATATTTTTAGTATCATATATAGATTCAATTTTATCTAATTGATTTCTTCTTGTCGCTTTATCATCTATTTTAAATGTTTCTTCTACTTGATTAGCTAAATCTCTTTGATAAGTAACAAATTCATGTTTTAAGTTATCAAGTTGATAGTCAAGTAATGTGGTATCTGGGTTTAACCTCTTTTCAACAACATCAAAAGTATTAATAAAGTTGATATTCAGTTTATAATTAGTAATTTCTTTGTTTGCTGTTATACTTCTACTTTCACTATTAACTCTGACGACAATATCATCTTCTAACTCGATAATTATTTCATCAATGGGGTCAAATAACCTAAAATCCAATTTGCTATCTTCAACAGGCAATACTGCTTCATGAAGCATTCGTAATATTGTTGATTTTCCTGAACCATTTTTGCCAATCAAAACATTTACATCTTCATTGAGTGTCCATAAAAAATCATTTCCCCACAGATTTTTAATTTCAATTTTTCTTATATACATAGTTTTTTTGTATTTATGAGATTATTTTTGATTTTTACTAACAATATGATTGCTATTGTTGCTGGATAACTTCACCTTATATATATTTCACTATTTTCAGATACCGCAATATATCTCTTATCCTAACGTATTTAATCTTTCTTCCAAGGCTGTTGAGTTTCCTTTTGTTAGCCCAATCTTGTATTTTACAAGTATGTTAGATAATGTGCGGGGTGGGGGAATCGAACCCCCAGCGTTGACTCTTCGACAGGAATTTCTTTAAGCTTCCACCACTGCTCTCAGTACACTTGGGTAGTCACCAGACCTCCGCAGCAACGCTACCCCGCATGAACCAGCAATCACATATATAACAGGTGCAATCATAAGACTATCCTTAATGTTCACGAAGAACAAGGACAACTCTTGCACTGTTGAGCAGCCATTGAGAACTTCCAGAAGAACCTTTATTACGAAGCTTGTGAGAAATCCGGGCTAGGCACTTACCATCTCCGCATTATACTTTTTCAGTGACTATAGCATAGCTTTTGAGCTAAATTCGATAGATATCTTAATCTTACAATTAAGGACGGGGAAACCCCGCCCCTACAGTCAAAAAGGACTGACTTTAAGGCTTAACCAGAAGTATCTTACTTCTTAGCTTCAGCAATGGGAACCCACTCAGTATGGAAAGTTCCTTCTTTATCGGTACGCTTGTAGGTATGAGCGCCGAAATAGTCGCGTTGTGCTTGAGTCAAGTTTTGAGGTAAACGTTCCCGACGGTAGCTATCGAAATAATCGAGAGAAGCACTAAAAGCAGGAACAGGAATACCCAACTTAGCAGCAGTCACAATTACTTCCCGCCAAGCAGCTTGTCTATCCAGAATTGTTTGCTTAAATTCGGGTGCTAACAACAAGTTAGGTAATGCTGGATTTTCGTCAAACGCCTTCTTAATCTTATTCAAGAAACCAGCGCGAATAATACAACCACCCTTCCAAATCCGAGCCATTTCACCCAGATTTAGATCCCAATTGTAAGTTTTAGAAGCTGTAGATAACAACGCCATACCTTGAGCATAAGAACAGATTTTGGAACAATAGAGCGCATCACGCACCATGTTCACAAAAGCCTTGATATCTCCGGTATACTTAGCAGTAGGTCCAGTGATTTGCTTAGAAGCAGCAATCCGTTCATCTCTAATCGAAGAGAGAATCCGGGAATTAACAGCCGCAGTAATTGTAGGAATAGCAACGCCTAATTCCAAAGCAGTTTGTACAGTCCAACGACCGGTGCCTTTTTGTCCCGCAGCGTCAACAATTAAATCAACCAAAGGCTTCTTGGTTTCTGGGTCAACGTAGGGGAAAATATTCGCTGTAATCTCAATCAAAAATGAATTGAGTTCGTCAGTTGTATTCCACTCAGTAAACACTTCATGTAGCTGTGCAGCACTTAAACCAGCCACATTTTTCAGCAAATCGTAAGCTTCTGCAATTAACTGCATATCGCCGTACTCAATGCCGTTGTGAACCATTTTTACATAGTGTCCAGAACCACCCGGACCAATGTAAGTTACACAAGGACCATCATCAACTTGAGCAGCGATTTTGTTGAAAATGGGGGATAGGTACTCATAGGAGCTTTTTGTACCACCAGGCATGAGAGAAGGACCATTCAGCGCACCTTCTTCACCACCACTCACACCCATACCGATGTAGCGCAAACCAGTGGGTTCTAATTCCTGAGTCCGTCTTTCTGTATCTTCAAACCAGGAGTTACCACCATCAATAATGATGTCACCTTCTTGCAATAAAGGCTTCAACTGGGCAATTACTGCATCAACAGGCTTACCAGCTTGTACCATCACTAGAATTTTGCGGGGACGTTCTAGTGCAGCAACGAATTCTTCTAAGGTAAAGGCTGCAACTACATTCCGTCCTCCAGCGCGTTGCGCCATGAAGGCATCGGTTTTTTCGCGAGAGCGGTTGTAGACTGCAATTGGGAAGCCATTGCGCTCAACATTGAGAGCGATATTCTCGCCCATAACGGCTAATCCAATCACACCAAAGCTTTGTAGTGTCATAGTTCAAATATTTTTTTGGGTTTGTCTAACTCTTGCAGATCCTTTCTCTTTAAGGGTAATCCGAGATTTTGGCTTCACTCCTAAAGAAGATATTAAGAGTTGAGGTAAACGATAAAAAATCACAACTAAGACCAATAATTAGTTTTTATTTGTATCTAAGTCAACAATTTAGTGACAAAATTTGCAAAATAGAAATAGTGGCACAAATCAAACAGTAAGGAGTATGAAAAAATGCTGGCCTATCTCCTAGCGTTAGTAGTCGGACTTGGCAGTTTAGCCATTTACTTATCAGCTTTCTTCTTCCCGGAAATCCACCGCAAGAATGACTTTATCTGGAGTGGTGTAGGTTTATTTTACGCTTTGGTATTATGGATTTTTGCACCCCGAATTACTGGGGGTCTGTTGCTGGGTCATGTAGCTAGTGTAGCTCTTTTGGTGTGGTTTGGTGGGCAAACTCTTTCACTCCGTCGCCAACTCACACCAGAGGTACAACAAACGCCTATCCCCAGTCCTGAGCTAGTTAAGGTGAGTATCCAAGAACAGGTATCTAAGTTTTCTTTACAGGAAAAGCTGGGACAAATACCAGCGTTAATTGCTAATGTTTTCAGTGGTGTGAAAGGTAAGGTACAGCAGACTGTGAGCAAAAAGCCCGTCGCACCTACAGAAAAACCTGCTGTGGAGATTATTGATAAAACTACTCCAGTTCCAGAACAACCAAGTTCAACAGAAACACCTCCAGATGTAGCGGTAACTGTTCCCGCACCTGAGACGGAAGAACCCCACCCCCTAACCCCCTCCCCGCAAGCAGGGAGTGGGAATGAGGAAATTATAGCTGAGACGGAAACTGTTTCCCCAGAGAGTGAAACTGAAGCCAAAACTGAAACGGTTTCGGAAGCAATACCCCCAACACCTCCAACTCCTGAGTTAGTAGCACAAGCGCAAGAGGAAACTGAGGAAAAACAACCAATTCCTGTTGAGGAAGTTGCACCAGATGCGGTACTTGCTCCCCCAGCAGAAGCATCACCGTAAAAATTCCCGCCAAGTCCAGAAACTGAGGGTTAGGAATTGGGAACTGGGGATGTAGGAAAATCATCCGGTTTCCAGTTCCTTTTAGCTTAACCGACAGAAGCCCCACGACTGACCCGAAGGGCAGCGTGGGACGGACACTTTGCTCAAGTCGGCAGAGCCGCCCACGCAAGTGTCCTCATGAATGGCGCGTGAATTAACGACGGTTTTTCGACCAAAGCGACAGCGAGGGAGAAAAACATGGAGGCAATTCACACAACCGAAATAAAGCTAGAAAGAAAGTTGCTAGAGTCCATAGAAAGATAACTAATTGTAGAGAAGATTTTCTCCATAAACTATCTCGTAGGATAGTTAACGAAAACCAAGTTATTGTGGTGGAAAATCTTAATGTTAAAGGCATGATGCAAAATCACTGTCTGGCTAAATCTATTCAACAAGTTGGCTGGGGAATATTTTGTACCATGCTTAAATACAAAGCAGAAAACGAAGGAAAGATTTATCAAGAAGTTGATAGATTTTTCCCATCGTCAAAAACTTGTCATGTATGCCTTAATCAAGTGGGGAGTTTACCACTAGATGCAAGATTCTGGACTTGTGAAAAGTGCCAAACGAAGCATGACAGGGATATTAATGCAGCGATAAACCTTCGAGATGAAGGACTACGAATTATGACCTCTGGAACGGGGGATAAAGCCTGTCGCCCAGAAGTAAGTCGCAGTAATAGAGGACGCAAGAAATCTACTACTGTGCTTTCTGTTGGGCAGGAAGCCCACACTGTACCGTCAGGTCAGTGTCGGTAGTTCACTTTTCTTTCCTATTTAATATCTTGATACAAGGGAATGGTAATGATAAATTCTGTGCCGTTTCCAGGGTAAGAAATACACTGCAATTTTCCCTGATGTTGTTCAGTAATAATTTTATAACTAATAGATAAACCTAACCCTGTGCCTTTACCTATGGGTTTAGTAGTAAAAAAAGGATCAAATAATAGCTTTTTCAATTTCTCTGGGATACCAACTCCATTATCTTTAATGCGAATAATTACTTGTTTGTCTTTAGTTAATTCTGTGTAGATGTGAATTTGGAGTTTATCTAAACCTAAAAAGTTCTTAATTTTTCTCTCTTCCAAAGCATCAATAGCATTGGCAAGAATATTCATAAATACTTGATTCAGTTGTCCTGTGTAACACTCTACCAATGGTAAATCAGCGTATTTTTTAATCACCTCAATTGCTGGACGATCAGGTGCAGCTTTGAGACGATTTTCTAAAATCATGAGTGTACTATCAATACCCTCATGGATATTTACTGATTTCATTTCTGCTTCATCTAAACGAGAAAAATTTCGCAGCGACCTGACAATTTCTGTTATTCTTTTTGCACCAATTCCCATCGAATTCAGCAACTTAGGCAGGTCTGCAATTAAGAAATTAATATCTATTGCTTCTGCTTCATCTTCAATTTCTGGCACTGGGTGAGGATAGTGTTGCTGATAAAGTTTTAACAGTCTGAGTAAATCTTCAATGTATTCGTTGGCAGGGGTAAGATTACCATAAATAAAGTTAATTGGGTTATTGATTTCGTGCGCTACACCTGCTACTAATTGTCCCAAACTCGACATTTTTTCACTTTGAATTAATTGAGCCGCTAGTTGATGTGCCTCTTGCTGCACTTCTGCTAAAACTTTCTCTAGTTGTTCTTTGGCGGTAGTTAGTTCCTGCTCCCGTTCTTGAATGGTTTCAAAGGATGTTTCCAGTTGTGCAGCCATGCGATTAAATGACAGTTCTAATTGACCAATTTCATCATTACTCAGAACTGATGCTTGTTTTCTAAGATTTCCTTGAGCAAATTCTTGAACTATTTGGGTAAGGGCAATAACTGGCTGAGAAATGGATTTGGCTACTATAATAGCTGCCAATGTAACTAACAATAATGTAATAGTTCCTAAAATAATAACAATATTTTTCAGGGTTTTTAAGGGTGTAAATACTTCGGCTATATCCATTTTTACCAAAAGTCCTGCATTTAAAGAAGGTAAATATCTCCAAGCTGCAATAGTTTCTTTACCCCGGTAATCAATTGTGATACTATTTCCTTGAATACCCTGATTTGCTTGGTTGAGTGGGTGTGATTGATTATTGCTAATATTGATATATCTTTGAAAAGCTGCTTTTGGATCATGTCTAGTGGGAGCAGTAAAAATTATGCGCTCATCAACTAATGAACTGACAATTGTTTCACCACTTTTACCTAAGCCAGTATAGTCATTGACTACTTTATTAAATTCTTGATTATTCAGTTGCAGCACTACTACACCAATAATCAGATTATTTTTAAAGATAGGGGCGGCAATAAAAGCAGTGGGTTCATTATTAGATGTATAATAAGTAAAATTGGATATTTCTACTTGCATTAATGTTTTGGCACGGTCAAATACTTTGGCTATTTCGGAATTTTTATAAGTTCCTTGATAGTAGTTTTTTCCTAGTTCTTTATCGTTGTTTATAGAAAAAATTGTATTTCCAGATTGAGAGATTAATAAAATATCAGAATAACCAAATATATCCAAGTAATTAGTAATAAACTGGCGATATTCTTTGTCTATCTGCTGATATTCTCTAGTATTAATTCCATTTTTATTAAAAGTTTTTTGATATTTTTCTACCGCATCAATTATATTTGGTATTTGGGCGATAGTTGCCGCATTTTTTTGTTTTTCATTAACATAAAAGTCTAAAAATTTAGCTTTATTGTCTGCAATAGAAATTAAATTATTATTAACTTCTTTTCTTAAAGAATTACGGGCAATGTAATATTGTATAGAGGTAACTATACTCAAGGGTAATAAGGCAATTAATAAAAACCACAACAGTAGTTTATTAACAAGTTTTTTAGTTTTCAAATCCTTTACCTCCAAATTTCTATAGCAATCGTTCATACCCAGATCCCCGACTTCGTCATATCAATTTATCATTTAGGGACACAATCAATAAAAGAAGTCGGGGATCTTATCACCTTACCCAGATCCCCGACTTCGTCATATCAATTTATCATTTAGGGACACAATCAATAAAAGAAGTCGGGGATCTTATCACCTTACCTGAATTCTTACGTTTTATCTAATCAGTATGAGGATTAGCCCAGTTTTGATTCCAGTCCTGATAAAGAGTGTTTATAAATATTTCCCAGTCAGCTTTAGAACGTGAGATAGGATAAGGTACAGGACGAATTGGTTTACCTGAATTCCAAACAATTTTAAATTGTCCATCTGACTGAATTTTCCCAACCCTGACTGTTTTCCAGGTATGTTGGTTATTAGCATCTATATAGACAACTCCTCCTGGTGCTTTAAAACTTTGATCTTTGATATATTCTCGAATTGTATTAACTTCATCTGTACCCGCATCTTTAACTGCTTGCGCCCACAAATAAACTCCAAAATATCCAGCTTCAATGGGGTCTGATGTAACTCTATTTTCTCCATACTTTTTTTTGAATTTTTGAATAAATTCAGTATTTTGAGGATTATTAATATTTTGAAAATAATTCCAAACTGCATAATCACCAGCTACATCTTTATTTGGTAAGGATTTCAATTCTTCTTCTGCAATACTAAAGGAAATAGTGGGTATGATATCAGAGCTAATTCCCGCTTTTCTCATAGCCTTAAAAAAGGCGATATTACTATCGCCATTGATTGTATTTAAAATAACTTTTGGTTGAGTTGCTAAAATTTTTTTGATGACAGTTTCTACTTGACTACTACCCAAAAGTATATATTCTTCTCCTACAATTTCTCCCTGTAAGGCGGTTACTTGATCTTTAATAATGGCGTTGGCTGTACGCGGAAAAATATAATCAGAACCGACTAAAAAAAATCGTTTACCTAAATTATCAAAAGACCATTTGACGGCTGGAATAATTTGTTGATTTGGTGCTGCACCTGTATAAACAATATTTGGTGATTCTTCTAGTCCTTCATACTGAACTGGATAAATCAGGAGATGATTGTATTTTTCAAATATGGGCTTTACGGTTTTACGACTAGCGGAAGTCCAGCAACCAAAAACTGTCACTACTTTTTCTTGAGTAATTAGGTTTTCAGCTTGTTTAGCAAATGTATTCCAGTCAGATTTCCCATCAACAAGAATTGGTTGAATTTTTCTGCCCAGAATACCACCTTTTTGGTTAATTTCTTCAATGGCGAGTAAGGTAGCATCTACTACAGATTTTTCGCTAATTGCCATTGTGCCGGTCAGAGAATGAAGAATACCAACTTTAATAGGTTTTGGGGAGAATTGAATCTGAAGATGAGTTAAAACATATATTGTTAACCCTAATCCAAAAGCTACTACTAAAAGAATAATTTTTTTATTCATCCGTTTTTAAGCTGTAAAATCACTAGAGAAATCCTAGAACACCAATTCATTAATCGTAAGGGTGTTCGCAAAGCGTGCTGGAAGCATCAGCATTCGGACAGAATATCAATGGTTTCAGCGATAGGTTATCACCCAAATGCTTCACCCCTACAAGGGAAAAACAGATTACCTCGCATTACTGAATCGACGCTCTAGAGGATAAATGTTGAGTTCCGTCACCAAAAACCGCAAGAATAACCCCAAGGTATCGACTTTCATAAATCCCTTGGGTTCTGGAATTATCTTGCTGAGGAATGCTTTACTCATTCTGGTCTCTTGGTGCGGTCTATTCTTTATTTACAGCTTATACTGAAAGAGCTTTTTTACCAACTTTCCCACTGTGCAAACATCCTCTGAGGAATTGATCAACCTTTCTAATCATTAATTGACAACAAACCAGGAGGAGGAGTAATTTCCACTCGATGATTTTCTAAATCAACAACAGGAACAATGTCCATCACAAAAGGAATTAAAACAGTTTTTTCGGCTTTATCTTCAGCAAAGGATGAATCAAATTTGACTTCTAATAAATCATGACCTGAAGGTAATACATCTACAACTGTTCCTACTAACTCCCCAGATTCTTGCATAAAGACTTGTAAACCTAACAAATCTAAAACATGAAATTCACCTGGTTCTAATTCTAGGCGATCGCTAATAGGAACAAACAACCGACAATCACGCATATTTTCAGCGGATGTGCGATCGCTCACTCCATCCAATCTAATCACATATAAATTCTTACCCTCAATATACCGCCCATTTAATAACTCAATTGGTTGCGGTTCTGTTTCCCCTGGACGCAATAACCACCGTGTTCCTGGTTCTTCAAACCGTTCTGGAAAATCAGTATTTGGATAAACCCGCACCTCCCCAGCTAAACCTTGCGGGGCGACAATTTTACCAATTTCTAACCAATCATCAAGATTGGGGACTGGGGACTCTTTACTGGGGACTGGGGACTTTTTCTTTTTTTCCCCTGCTCCCTGCTCCCTGCTCCCCTGCTTTTTTTTCTTCGCTCCTTCTTGGTTCATTTCTCTTACACACTCACAGATGCACGTTGGTAAATTTGTTCAGCAACTTTTGCTAAACGTTGCATACCGATAGTAATTTCCTCATCACTACCAGTTAGACTAATGCGGAGACACTGTTGCTTGTGTTCCCACTCCTCTTTTAAACCAGGGAAGAAACTACTACCAGGAACAACAATCACACCCACCTTTTTTAATTCTTGGTAAAATTCCCAATCAGTCATGGGTAAATCTTGCAACCATAACCAACCAAAAATTGCCCCTTCACCGCGATGTAATAACCAAGGTATATTCTTCGGCATCGCTGTTTCTAAAGTTCTTTCTAACACCTCAAATTTTTGCTGATAAAAAGGACGAATCACAGTTTCCGCAATATTTGCTAATGCACCTGATTCTATCGCTCTAGCGGCGATCGCTTGTCCATAACGAGAAGAATGAATCCCTGAATTAGTTTGGAAAGACTCTAAAGCTTGCAGCAGCTTTTCATCACCAATTGCTATCCCAATTCTTTCCCCTGGTAATCCTGCTTTTGATAAACTCATGCAATGCAGAATATTCTCACCAAATACTGGTGTCATTTCTGTAAAATTCAACGCTGGGAAAGGAGGCGCATAAGCTGAGTCTATTAATACTGGTACATCAAAAGGTGCAGCTAAAGCCGCAATTTTTTCCACTTCTTCATTAGTTAAAACGTTACCTGTGGGGTTGCAAGGACGGGAGAAAATTACGCAACCGGTTGCTTGTGTAATCGAAAGTTGGCTAAAATCAGGACGATATTTAAACCGATGATTGACGCTATCAATATCAAGTTTCGGTTTATACGCAACTAAGGCTTCTGGACATAAACTCACACCGCCATAACCAGTGTAATCTGGACTTAAAGGCAGAACAATTTCTTTTAAATCGCCATCATTAGTATATCCACCGAAAGAATTAGCTGCGTAGAAGTAGATAGTTTGACTGCCAGCTGTCACTAAGATATTCCGGTCTGTTAAATTCAACCCATAACGCTGGTTAAAATCTTGAACGATGGCGGAAATAAAAGGTGCATAACCTTGAGACGAACCATAGCGACAAACAACTTCACCATATTCAGAACTAGCTAATAAGTCTGCTGTGCAGTCCCGCCATAACTGTTCTACCTCTGGCAAAATCAACGGGTTGCCGGCACTTAAATTATATAATTCCTGCCCCTGATTAGCTCTGAGTGTTTCATTAATATCTTTCATAATCGCTCTCACTCCAGTTAAGTTGGACATTTGAGCGCCAATTTTTGTAAGGGCAGGTTTCATCATGTTTGTTACAAGTTAAAGAAATCGCTATTAATTAATGACTGGATGCTTGCGTCACTTCTATCTAATTTAACAAAATCTGCGCGTGCCGGAGTTGAGAAAAAATAAAGCCCCACTTGTGAGGTGGGGGGGTTTCTCTTGTAACTGTACAAATGTACTATACAGAAAGGGAATTTGGCAAGCGATCGCTCAAAAAATCTTGAGATAGTAGGTGACTGGGGATTGGGGATTGGGGATTGGGGACTGGGGACAGTAGTATAAACTTTAGATCAGCTAATTTAGGGGAGACGAGAACTATGGAAGTGAAAGCAGCAGTCGCTTACGGTGCAGGAAAACCGCTAACTATTGAAACCGTACAACTCCAAGGACCACAAGCAGGGGAAGTATTAATTGAAATTAAAGCCAGTGGGGTATGTCATACGGATGCTTTTACTCTTTCTGGTGCAGATCCTGAAGGTTTATTTCCTGCTATTTTGGGTCATGAAGGCGCTGGTGTGGTTGTGGAAGTGGGGGAAGGTGTAAAAAGCGTAAAACCCGGTGATCATGTAATTCCTTTATACACTCCTGAATGTCGTCAGTGTGATTATTGCTTAAGCTTCAAAACTAACCTCTGTCAAGCAATTCGCGCTACCCAAGGCAAGGGTTTAATGCCTGATGGTACGAGTAGATTTAGTATTGGCGGTGACATGATTCACCATTATATGGGAACATCAACCTTCGCTAATTATACGGTATTGCCAGAAATCGCCGTTGCCAAAATTCGCGAAGATGCGCCTTTTGATAAAGTTTGTTACATCGGTTGTGGTGTAACAACTGGAATCGGTGCAGTTATTAATACCGCTAAAGTTGAACCAGGTGCAAATGTTGTAGTTTTTGGTTTGGGGGGAATAGGGTTAAATGTGATCCAAGGATCACAAATTGTAGGCGCAAATATGATTGTGGGTGTAGATATTAATCCCAATAGACGCGCTTTGGCTGAAAAATTTGGCATGACACATTTTGTGAATCCTCATGAAATTGAAGGTGATTTAGTTCCTTATTTAGTAGATTTAACTAAAGGTGGTGCTGACTATTCTTTTGAATGTATTGGTAATGTCAATGTTATGCGTCAAGCATTAGAATGTTGTCATAAAGGTTGGGGAGTTAGTGTCATAATTGGGGTAGCTGGTGCAGGTCAAGAAATTAGCACTCGTCCCTTTCAATTAGTAACTGGTAGAGTTTGGAAAGGTTCGGCTTTTGGTGGTGCAAGAGGAAGGACAGATGTACCCAAAATCGTAGATTGGTATATGGATGGAAAGATAAATATTGATGATTTAATTACTCATGTCATGCCCATTGAAAAAATTAATGATGCT
Source organism: Anabaena sp. UHCC 0451 (assembly GCF_034931405.1). NCBI lineage: Bacteria > Bacillati > Cyanobacteriota > Cyanophyceae > Nostocales > Nostocaceae > Anabaena > Anabaena sp. UHCC 0451. Next base: position 20,855 of record NZ_JAYGHA010000004.1, read on the forward strand.
TTTGATTTGATGCACAGAGGTGAATCAATTAGAAGTGTGGTGACTTTTTAGGTTTTATGTCTCACGCAGAGGCGCAGAGGCGCAGAGAGGAAGAAAGGAGTTATAATTAGATTGAGTTTACTAGGTTTTAATTATGCAGACACAACAGGCGAAAGAATCCGCTGTAAACCTGAATGATCATCTTTATGAAATAGTCAGCGATCGCTTTTTTCCTGGTGAACCTACAAATGAAGACTTGATGAAATTATATTATAATTTTTCTTCCTGACTTTTTACAATCCTATGACAATAAAAAAACCGAGTTTAGCTGGAATCAAAATTATCTTAGTAGAACCGGCAGGAGAATTAAATGTAGGTTCAATTGCCAGAGTTATGAAAAACTTTGGTTTATGTGATTTAATATTAGTAAATCCTCAATGTGATCACTCATCCTTTGAAGCCTTAAAAATGGCAGTTCACGCTAAAGAAATATTAGAAAATGCGGTGATAGTGAACTCTTTACCAGCAGCCTTACAGGGATGCGTTCGTGCCATTGCTACAATAGGTCGAGATTATGATGGAGAATTACCCATAGAAGACCCCCGTGATGCTTTACCCTGGTTATTAGCAGAACCAGAAAAACCAGTGGCTTTAATTTTTGGTAGAGAAGATAGAGGCTTAACAAATCAAGAAATAAATTATGCCCAAAAGTTAGTATTTATTCCTACAAATCCAGAATACTCGTCTTTAAATTTAGCGACGGCGGTTTCTATCTGTTGTTACGAATTATCACAATTAGCAGAAAACTTTGTTACCGAAAAAATACCGACAACAGAAATCGCGCCTTTGGATGTGATTGAACCCTATTACCAGGAATTAGAATCTTTACTAATTTCTATAGGTTATCTTTATCCTCATACAGCAGCTAGTCGCATGGAAAAATTCCGCTATTTATATAACCGCGCCCATCTGCAAACCACCGAAGTTGCTATGCTCAGAGGTATTTTAAAACAAATGCAATGGGCAATTAAAAATCACCGTCAAAAATAATCCCCCAAAAAGATTGATTATGACTTACACTAAACAGAAAAATGCTACTTAGTCCCAAAAGGCGATCTGAGTATCAAGGTGCATATATTATAGTTAGTTTAGCTATTTTATCTAGTTAATTTTAAGCTGAACGTTCAGAAACAACACAGTCGATTGGGTCACAAGGAGTAGCAGTGTCAGAATCAAGTGACAAACTAATAGCTGTCTCACGGCGACAACCTTCCCAACGTCGTCGCCGTTCACGCCAAGTTCCAAAAGGAGAACAAAAATCTGTCAAGAACCAACAACAGGGCGCAAACAGAGGCGAAACTGTGGCTCTAACACGCCTAAATAATCATATCAGTCCTGCCAATGTTCAGACTGGGGGGCGAAGACCACCCTCCAAGATAGTAATGCCAACTGCGGTTAAACCCATCCCTAGACCCAGAACAAAAACGCCACAATCGGTTACTGGGAAGTTAAAAACAGTGCGGGTGCAAAAGCAAGGAAAGCCAAAAACAAAAAGGTCAGCATCGCGAAAAACGCGGTTAAAGCCAATGGCTAGAACTGTATTGTATACCTTGAGGATGTTGATTGTCGGTATCGGCTTAGGTGCAATTGTTGGCACGCTTTTATCAGTCTTAGACCCTGCTAATCGCATTACTACAACCTCTGCGTCCTTACCTCAAACTCATGTTACTCAATCTAATCCCTCTGTAACGGCTACTGGTTTATACTTATCTCAAGAAATTATCCCTTTGAAAACCGCCGTGCAAACTTTGGCTACAGCTAACCCTAATCTTATTCCTGGGGTGTTCATGGTCGATTTAGATACGGGTGGTTATATAGATATTAATGGTAATGCTAGTTTCTCAGCGGCCAGCACCATTAAGATTCCGATTCTCATTGCTTTTTTCCAGGATGTCGATGCGGGTAAAATTCGCCTGGATGAAATGCTGACGATGGAAAAAGACATGGTTGCAGGAGGTTCGGGCAGTTTACGTACCCAAGCGGTAGATAGTCAATACACAGCCATAGATGTGGCTACAAAAATGATTACTATCAGTGATAACACAGCTACAAATATGCTGATTACACGGTTGGGAGGACAGGATGTGCTGAATGGGCGTTTTCGGAGTTGGGGATTAGCAACGACAATGATTCGTAACCTTTTACCAGATTTACAAGGAACAAATACGACATCTCCGAGAGAATTGGTAGATTTAATTGCTAAGGTGAATCAAGGAAATTTGGTAACTATGCGATCGCGTGATTTAATGTTAGATATTATGCGGCGTACCCAAAGGGATAATCTCATACCTTCTGGATTAGGAGAAGGCGCTAGAGCATATCATAAAACAGGTGATATTCGCACTATGTTAGGAGATGCTGGTTTAATTGATGTCCCCACTGGTAAGCGTTACATAGCTGCTGTTATGGTACAACGTCCCGATAATGACCCCGCTGCGGAAAAACTCATTAGTGCCATTTCTAGCGTAGCTTACCAAAACTTCAGTCAAGCTACTGTCACACCCCGCACTCCCACAAATAATCAACCAACAACTAATTATCAGCCACCTATGCAACCTTTCATTCAACCCCAGGTGATGAATCCAATAGCACCAAATGGGATAGTTAATAATGCACCTATGGGTACTTATCAAGCACCTATCATGACTCCTCAATATTATCCACCAAGATAGGAGTCAGGAGAATTTTAGATTTTAGATTTTAGATTGAAGATGACAAAACAATCCAAAATACTTTCATTGAGTCACCAATTACCAATTACCAATTAATCATGACATCTACACCGCCATCAATTCAATTTTTTGCCGGACTTTTTGAAGAACTTAGTAATGTGAGTTTACGACGGGAAACCCGCACTGGTAAACGCATTGTTTTGATGCAATTTGAACAATTAAAAGCTTTATCCGGCTTTAATAGTTTTACAAAACAGTCTTTAAATTCCCTATTATTAACAGATGAAGAAGGAGAAATTCGCGTTACTCCTTCAGACACAAAATTTATTTTTGGTGGTGATGAAGGAGATGAACTAAGAAGGGTAGATTGTAAATTTGAAGTAGAACGGGACGAGCATTTTGATAGAATTATGCGTTTTCTGCACCGTTACGCTGAAGCTAATGGGATGGAATATGGGGAAAAAGGTAATAGGTAATGGGTAATTGGTAATTGGTAATTGGTAATTGGTAATTGGTAATTGGGAGATGGGGAGATGGGGAAGAAAAGATTTTTACCAATATCCATTCTTCA
>NZ_JAYGHA010000004.1:24308-29641 GCF_034931405.1 Anabaena sp. UHCC 0451
AATTCCCCAGTCACCTACAATTTCTGATATCGCATTCCTGGGAGTTGGGAAACTAAACCCATCAATTCCAACTGTAATAAAGAACTAGAAACTAAACCCGCATCCATACCTGTTTTTTGCACAATAAAATCAAAAGGTAAAGCATCAACAGCTAAGGTATTTATTACCTGTTGTAATTCTGGTTCTAACTGAGGTTGAGTAGGTTGAGATAAAGAAGCAAATTTAACTATTGGAGTCTCTACATCTATTTGGGGAATAGCACCCAACATCGTTAATAATTCATTCAATTGTTGATTTATTATACCTGCACCTTGACTAATTAATTTTAAACATCCTTGAGATGGTTCATCATCCACTCTTCCCGGTAAAGCATAAACATCTCGACAAAATTCATTTGCATAATTCGCAGTTATTAAAGCACCTGATTTTTCTCCAGCTTCCATCACTAATACCGCACGACTTAAACCAGCAATAATGCGATTTCGACGGGGAAAATGGGTACGGTTAGGTGCAGTTTTTGCAGGATATTCACTAATTACTATCCCAGATTTCAAAATCTCTTTATATAAATCTTTATTTTTATAGGGATAAATGACATCTACACCTGTTCCCACAACCGCTATTGTTCTTCCTCCCGCTTTCATTGCTGCTGTATGACTTTCCGTGTCTATTCCTGCGGCCATTCCCGAAACCACAGTAAAACCATTTTTTGCTAAAGCGGTGCTAATTTGACGAGTCCATTTAATTCCATATTCTGTAGGTTGACGAGTTCCCACAATTCCTACTAAGGGTTTTTGTGCTGCATTTTCTTGTAAATCAACTTCACCACGATAATATAAAATTGCTGGAGGTGTGGGAATTTCTTTTAATAATTGTGGATATTCTGCGTCTGCTGGTGTCCAGAAATTCGGGTTTATTTGTTGATGTTGAATAAGTAGTTGTTCTGGGTTTAACCTGCTTTTCTGTTGGACGACTTTTTCTAATGTTTGAAATCCAAAACCTTCTACTTTTCGCAATTCCGCAGGACTTGCTTTCCAAGCTGTTTCTAATTTACCAAAATGCTGGTTGAGTCTTTGTAAGAATATTGGACCAATTCCCGAAATTTGCGACCAAGCTAACCAATATGCTCTTTCTTGTATCAATTATTTTTCCTTTTTCTTTATATATTTTTTTTAACTAACCGCAGAGACGCAGAGGACGCAGAGGTAAGAGTTTATTGTTTGGCTAATTTTTGATTTTTTAAATAATCAAATACTGATTTATCACCTATATCATCAGGAATATTTTGCACTGTTTTCCGCAACGCAAAGACTAGAAATAAAATTGCCCAAATTCCTAATAAAACCTGTTCTGTTTGTGCTGAGAAAATCCCCGCTAAATGTCCTAACAAAAGCAAGGGAACTAGGGGAGTTAGGATTTTAGTTTCTAACCGATGAAAACAAAAACCTTCTTTAAAGAAAATACCTGTTAATGCTGCAAATGTGAAACCAACACCAAATAAAGTCAGAGGTTGATTATAAACAGTAATTGCAAAAGGTTGACTATCAAAATGTGCAAAAATCAAAGCTGAAATACTGCCAATTATCCAGAAAAGCTGGAGAATTTGGTGCAGTAATTTCATATAGATGTGAATAGTAAATAAACTCACACCTAAAGCTAAACTAAAACAGGTGTAAAGCGGAGTAATAGCTTGAATTGCAGCAGGTTCATGGGGATAAAATAAAGCTAAACCGCTACCAATCGCAAAACTAATTGCAGCTATCATTAAACCTGTACGATAGATGATAACACCTGTGCGATCGCTTTTCGTAATTGTAAATTCTCCAAACTGACCTTGATAGACTTCTGGTGTAGATAATATTTGTGTAGTCATATTTAATAATGGATGATATGTTTAACAGACTTCTATAGCTATTCTATCTCATTTGTGAATTTTCACAGTATCCCAATTTCCATCTTCTCATACCCTTTCTCTTAGCCCCCCTTTTTAAGGGGGGTTGGGGGGATCTAATTTCCCAGTTTTCCGTAAAATTGCGATCGCCAATGATTTAAAATAGGTATATGATATTCTGGGTAGAGGGGTGAATCTGATGATTGGTAGAATCATTACAGCACGTTACAAAATCATTGAAAAGATAGGAAATGGTTCATTTGGTACGACTTATTTAGCCATAGATACCCAAATACCAGAACCTAACGAATGTATAGTTAAGCATTTTACACCATTAAGCACAGAACCAGAACTGTTAAAAAAATCTAAAGAATTATTTGAACGCGAAGCAAAAACCCTCAACCAACTTGGTAAACATCCACAAATACCAATGCTTTTAGCACATATCCAAGAAAATCAAGATTTTTTTATAGTTCAAGAATATATAGCAGGACATGATTTAACACAAGAATTACCGAATAATGTTCCTCTGAATGAAGATTTCGTGATTAAATTAATCAAAGAAATTATCGAAGTCTTAGTAATTATTCATGAGCAAGAAGTAATTCACCGTGATTTAAACCCAAAAAATATCAGAAGACGGATAACAGACAAAAAAATAGTAATCATTGATTTTGGTGCAGTCAAAGAAATCAGCACTCAATATGTAGGAAATCAACAACCACAAAATGGTACAATTATTGGTACTCCTGGATATACACCAAAAGAACAAGCTGATGGAAATCCAGTATTTAGCAGTGATATTTATGCTGTAGGGATGATTGGTATTCAAGCAATTACAGGGATACATCCTATAAATTTATCAGTAGATAGTCGTACAGGAAAATTGATTTGGCGTAATGATATTAAAGTTAGTAATAAACTTGCAGATGTGTTGGATAAAATGGTGAGTTATCGTCATCAAGACCGTTATCTCACTGCAAAATCAGCGTTAACAGCATTGGAAAACATCTCAGATAAAAAATTGAAATTACCTAAAATTAATCCTCTTTTTTTGAAAGTTGCATTTACAGGATTAATAATAACAATTGCTGTTGTTTTATTTCTCAACCGTCGTTTTCCCGAATGTGGAGGAAAATTAGCAACTTATCAAAATACTGAATATAATCTGAATATTAAATATCCCGAATGTTGGCAAAGAGACGAATCAGCAGAACCATTTTCAGGAAAAATATTGACATTAATTCAACCTCAAGAAAATGCCAAGTTGATTATTAGTATTTCTCAATATTCAGGAACATTAGATAATTATCAAAAACTGCATATCCAGGATATAGAAAATCATTTAGAAGCAGGTTCAGTAATAGAAGAAGGTAAAACTATTGTCGCTAATAAACCAGGGAGAACAATAATTGCTACTGGTAAAAATGGGGATAAAAATATCAAAAATTTCTATGTAATGACATTGAGAGAAAATCAAGCTTATATATTTACTTATTCCGCAACAATAGCTGATTATGATAAGTTTTTACCAACAGCAGAAAAGATGATTCAATCATTAGAACTTTAACACGAGGATGTGATTGTTAAATTTCTAGTTTTCCTTTGCGTCTTTGCGTCTTTGCGTGAGATTTTGTCTAAATCAGGATATCCAGAATTAAAGGATTTAACCCCTTGACATTTTTCTAGTTTAGGTTATCATTAAATTATAGTGGGAATCTGTGTCGGCATATAGGGTCAGATTTAAAACTCACAGAGTCATAAAAAACAATCAATATCAAAAATCCTGGTGCAAAGATATCCAATTTCTTTTTTCATCCTGCTGAAGATTAAAAAATAAAGTGAGAAGTCGGGGATAAAACATCCTGTAAATCCTGAAATCCTGGATATCCTGATTCTGACAAAGTTTAATATTAGGTTTCACGCAAAGGAGCAAAGGAGCAAAGACGCAAAGGAAAACCATAAATCTAACAATCACATCCTGTAAAACCTGAAATCCTAGATATCCTGATTCAGACAAAATCACCGTTATTGTAATTTTTTAATTCTATTCAAAGCATCTTGATAATCTTCATTTTACCTTGTTGTTGATATAATTTTGCAGCTTGGTTGTAATCTGCTATAGCACCTTGCTTATCTCCTAAATCAGAACGGGCATTTCCTCTTCCTAAATAGGCATCGGCATCATTAGGATTGATTTTAATAGCTTCACTATAAGCTACTATTGCCCCACGATTATCGCCTTTCTCTCGCTTATCGAAACCCAAAGCAAAATAATCATCCGCAGTTAACCCCCCACCTCTAGGTTTAGCAGTTACACCCGTAGAAAGTCTGATAAAAGTATTAATAGGAACACCAGCATATCTATTATGATTCCTATTTTCATACTCATCACCCCGGCCATGAATACCTATTACCTCACCTTGCTGGTTTAACACCGGTCCCCCACTCATACCCCTGACAGTCTGGTTAGTATAAACCAAGTTATAACCACCATCCACAGTCACCTGTTTAGCATTAGCCGAAACCTCCCCATTAAAACAGTCATAAAGAGGAATAGGAATACTACCAGTTTGGGGACGAAAACCACCCACATAAACATTATCCCGACGTTTAACCACATCAGAATTACCCAACTTAGCAATTTGATAACTTCTATTACTGCTAAACTGCACCACCGTTAAATCTACAGCAGTTCCCAGAGGTTTGATATTCTGCACATTAATGGGATAACGTTGTCCATCAGGGGTGACAATGGTATATCTTAAATTCTGATCTCGGAAATTATGAAAAGCAGTGAGAACAGAATAAGTATTTCCATCCTTTTTGATTAAAGTTCCCGAACCATTGTATTTACCATTATCAATTAAAACCGTGATTTTTTCGGCTATAGTATCTATTTCTTTACTGCATGATAAACCCTGGGCGGTTGCTGGTGGTGTCAGGGTGAGGGAGGATAGGATAAATAAGGTGGGGATAGTATATTTATAGTGCATATTATTATTTTGTCTGATAGCGTAGCGTGGCGCAAGCCATATCAGGATATCCAGGATTTTAGGATTTACAGGATGTGATTGTTAAATTTATGGTTTTCCTTTGCGTCTTTGCTCCTTAGCGTCTTTGCGTGAAACCTAATATTAAACTTTGTCAGAATCAGGATGTCCAGGATTTTAGGATTTACAGGATGTGATTGTTAAATTTATGGTTTGATTTTGCGTCTTTTTTTGTCAGAATCAGGATGTCCAGGATTTTAGGATTTTCAGGATGTGATTGTTAAATTTCTGGTTTTCCTTTGCGTCTTTGCGACTTTGCGTGAGATGTGAGATTTTGTCTAAATCAGGATAACCAGGATTTAAGGATTTTCAGGATGTTATTTAATGATAGTTTGTAGGAAGTTAAGGATTTTTTGTTTATTATGATATGGCTACACCACGCTTCGCTA
>NZ_JAYGHA010000004.1:29985-43981 GCF_034931405.1 Anabaena sp. UHCC 0451
CCTCAAAACTCTAAATATCATTAATTTTTTGACTTTTGACTTTTGACTTTTGACTTCCCGAAGGGTGTCCTGATTCTGACAAAAATCATCAATGTTATTTTACCATGTTGTGAGTCAGAGACTCACCTTTTGCATTCCCAGTCTGAGACTGGGAACGAGAATGTTTAATGTTTAATTTTTTTATGGGTACTGCCCAACTTAAACGGATAATTTGTTGATGTAATGTTTCCGTTGTTGGTGTACCATCAATATATGTTGAGGGATTGTCCCAAATAGGAAAAGCGTGCATCCCGTTAACACCGACTAACTCACCTTGTTTATTTAATAATGGTCCCCCGCTCATGCCTTTGTCGAGTTGGTTAGTGTATCCTATTTGATATCCGCCTTCTAGTGCTTTTTCTAAGACTAAGGCTATTTTTCCGGTGGTGAGTGTCAGTTCTTTAACTGTGCTGTTTTCCTGGTTGATGGGAAAACCAAATACAAATACTTCGTCTCCGGTTTTGGGTTTCTCTCCCATAACTGCAACTGCATAATTTTCTGTGCTGGAAAATTCTAATATCCCTAAATCATATTTTTCTAACTTTGCTGTTTTTGATACTTCTGCCTTATGCAGCTTTCCATCTGGAGTTACTATTTTATAAGGTGGTTTGTCTGCTGCTAATACATGAGCATTGGTTAAAACTGTATAGATGTTATCTTGCTTTTTCAGCAAAATTGCTGAACCCAGGAACTCTGTTGATAGCACTTTGACGCTAATATCTTTCCCTTGTTGTTTTAACTGGGTTTGGGAAAGTTCGGGTTTTAGTTGTTCAACATTTCCATTTTTACTTTCATTTCCCGCAGAAACACCGATGTTAGCAGTTGATGTTGACAGGAGGAGAGATAAACCGCTAACACAGGTAATTAGTTTAATGATGTTAAAATCAAGCAATTTAAAAAGATAGGATAATTTTTTACTCACTTGTTAACTGCTGGAAATAGATATCAAAATCAAACATAATATCGTCAGGATCACCATTTTGAGTCAGAATTTTACCCGCTGCTAAAGCATTCCGATTAAATAGTCTGTTAGCTACCGCTTTCCTATTTGCACCTGTTTTGAGAGTAAATAATAAATTCCTGCTATTACAGATGGTATTAGCGTCACTTCCAGAGCAAATTACAGGTTGTCTGTTAACTATCCCACTGGCGATTTTTCGCAGTGTACCATTATCATAATTGCGCTGAAATCTTGATGATACTTCGTAACACCGATTTTTGGGATTATAAGGTGTGGGGAAGTCTGTTGATGTCCAACCCATAACCCGGTATATTCTCCCATCTTCTGTTCGGGCAAAGGTGAAATATTGACCGCCACTTCTGCCACAATAGAATGTAGTACCTCTAGCATAGCTAGGTTCACTGATGCTGAGGGTGGTAGCTAAAGCTAGTAAAGCTCCGAAAATAAAGGTTATTGATAATCTTGGGTTCATTTTGTTTTTGCGTTGACAGTAATTTTATACCTTAAATCTCACATTCTCACTTCTTCTCTTCCTTTGCTCCTTTGCGCCTTTGCGTGAAACTCCTCTTTCAGTATAAATTAGCAACCTTGCAAAAACAAGACCTGTAAATTATCAAGATATTTAATTTGCAATTGTATCTGTGCATTACCACTATTTACAGCAATTTCGACACAACCGTGACTACCAACTAAAGCTAAAGCTTCCCCAACTTCCACATCACTGTAAGTTGTACATCCTGGTATAGTCAAACCTTGAACCTGCACACACCAATTTTTACCCTGTACATAACTTGCGGGAATATTACTAACTAAATTACCAAAGTGATCTATATATTGAATACAACCCGCTACACCGTTTGTATTTTCCCAACATTCCCCAATATCCAATTTTACCAAAGTTTCAGGATTGATTTCCCTTCCTAGTTCTTGCAGAGATACACCACTTGCTAGATGCGCTGCTGCTGGTGCAAAAATATCTCTACCGTGAAAAGTGCTGCTAGGTTGAGATACACGCCAAAAGTTAATATTTGTCAATTCTACTGCTGCAATTACCGAATGCTGGGAAATGACACCGCTGAAAATACCGTTATCGGGTCCGACAAGATAGCCTTGAGCTAATTCTACTGCGATCGCTCTCCTTTTACTACCCACCCCCGGATCTACCACTGCTAAATGTACCGTACCTTTGGGAAAATAAGCATAAGCATTCATCAAGCAAAATCTAGCTGCGGCGATGTTTTGCGGTGGAATATGGTGTGTTAAGTCTATTAAGGTCAAATTTGGGTTAATTTGGGCTATTACACCTTTCATTACCCCTACATAAACATCCTTATCACCAAAATCACTCAATAAAGTCAGGATTTTTGATTGACTCATCATTAATATATATTATTTTACAAAAATCTGTAACAAGAGCTACAAAAGGTATGCTATGTTAAAAAAACATGACATAAAAATCAACTTAAAGAGGTTATGGTTATGAGTAGTAATAGACTCCAAGCAGTTCAAAAAGCCAACGAAGCACACAGACAGAATATTCAAAAAAGCGTAAAACACCGTTTAGAAGTAGCTAAATCCAAAGGTGATGAAAACCTAATCCGTCAACTTGAAGCAGAACAAGCTTATTATAGCTAACACGGTTAAGTAAAATTTTTAGACTTCATGGTTTTGTTGTGTACAGTCCCGCGAAAGCAGGTTTTTTTGTAGGATCATTTAATCAAATCTAAGCAAAAAATCAGGGTGAGAAATATTCCCACCCCAAAAAAGTTTTGATTTTATAGCCGTGGACAGGGTGGTTAGGACATCAATTGATAATGAAACTCTTACAAAAAAGGGAACAGGGAACAAGGAACAGGGAACAGATAAGAAACTTTAGTTCTGAGTTTAAAGCTCAGTCAGAAAAAACAGTGTCATTATTTCAATCTCATGTTTTTAAACATGAGTTTTTTCTGTTAAGAGTTCCCTGTGAATACAAGAGGGTTTTACTCCTGACTCCTGACTCCTGACTCCTCATATAATTGCTATCTAATCAGCATTGAGGATTTTAGGAACTTTGAAAAAATCACCTTCCTGTTCAGGTGCGCTGCTGAGGATAGCTTCTCTATCAGGATAGGGTTGTAAATTATCTTCTCGTGTCACATTACTAACATCAATTGCTCTAGTTGTCGGAAGTATATCGGTGACATCAAGTTCACTCAGTTGTTCGATATACTCCAAAATACTACCGAGTTGGGTAGTAAATATCTCCTCTTCATCTGGTGTCAATTCTAACCGAGCGAGATTAGCAACTTTGTGGACTTGTTCACGATCTATCATAGTCAGAGAATAGGGAATAGGGAATAGAGAATAGGGAATAGGGGAACAGGTGACAGTGAAGAGGAAAGAAGCAAAAGTTCTTTAATTTTGACTTTTGACTTTTGACTTTTGACTTGATTTGTCCCCAGTCCCCAGGTTAAAAGAATACGTCAATTTGCGATCGCCCGGTAGTTTTTAACCAGTTTTGCGCTTCAATGTAATTATTGGGAGCCATGCGAATTGCTCTCACCCAATAATCTGCAGCCTGGTCAAAAAGTGCTTCTCCAGCGTCATTATCCCCTTCTTCCTTAGCCTTTTCACCCTTAAAATGATAAATCACAGCGATGTTATTCAAAGCTTGGGGTAGACGAGGATTCAACTCAACAGCTTGGTGATAAAATTCTAAAGCCTTCTCATGGTCGCCATTACTAGCATAAATCAGACCCATATTATAAAAAATATAACTCCTGTCGTTGGTGTCTTCCTCTAGAGTTAAGGCTTCCTGATAATAATCTAGTGCTTCAGCGTATTCACCTTCAGCTTGTGCTGACATTCCATCTCGGTAATAAACAAAAGCTTCCTTAGCTTTCCTGTTAGTTGGCAAAATTTTCAGGATTATGTCTGCCATAACCGTAAAAGACTTGTCAACAAAATTATCGTTTTTCTGTGTTCTTGGCATATTTGCCCCTCTAGCGACTCAAAACAAGTAGACTTTGTAGGAACTAAATTCTTAGCAACTCAATAGTTAATCTAACTGATTTCTGGTTACTTCTCATGAGTTTAGGAGTCAGGAGTTCAGGAGCTAAAAGAATTAAATTCTTTCTTAATACCTTTGCTCCTTAGCGCCTTTACGTGAAACCTTAATTAAAACGTAGTTTATTTACCTAAAAACGTCCGTAAGCTGCTTTTATCCTGGAATCGTAATTCTAGCTTGTAAAGCTTCCCGTGCTTGTTCCCGGTCATCGAAGTGGATTTTTTCAGTCCCCAGAATTTGATAATCTTCGTGGCCTTTACCTGCCAATAATACCCCATCACCGGGTTTAGCTGCCAGTATAGCAGTCCGAATTGCCGTAGCGCGATCGCAAATTACCATTGGTTGAATTGTATCAGGAATACCTGCCAAAACATCCTCTAAAATCTTATCTGGGTCTTCCGTGCGGGGATTATCCGATGTCACCACCGCAATATCAGCCAGTTCTGCGGCTATTTTACCCATTTTCGGGCGTTTTGTCCTGTCTCTATCTCCCCCACACCCAAACACACAAATCATTCTTCCAGGTATAAAAGGACGGGCAGCTTTCAGTAAATTTTCTAAACTATCAGGAGTGTGAGCATAATCCACAATCACGCTCACATCTTGGTCAGGAGTAATTTGCACCCGTTCCATTCTTCCCGGCACACCTGGAAAATCAGGTATAGAATTTGCTACAACTTGTAAATCTAAACCCAGATGTAAAACCGCACCAACAGCAGCCAAAAGATTTTCTAAATTATATTGTCCCACCAAAGGCGAACTAAAAGCTGTATCACCTTTGGGAGTATGTAAAATTCCGCTCACACCATTTGGCTGATAATTTAAATTACTCATGCAAAAATCGGCATGATTATCATTAACGCTATAAGTCCAAACTTGTTCCTTACTTAAATCAGCAATTAAACGTTTACCATATTCATCATCAGCATTAATCACTGCCCGACCTTGAAGATAATCAGGGCTAAATAACAAAGCCTTCGCCCCAAAATAATCCTCCATATCCTTGTGATAGTCAAGATGATCTTGGGTAAGATTAGTAAATACAGCCACCTCAAACGGACAACCAAACACCCTATCCTGCGCTAAAGCATGGGAACTGACTTCCATCACCCCAAACTCAGAACCAGCGTTAACAGCAGCAGCTAAACTTTGCTGTAAGTCCACCGCAAAAGGAGTAGTAAAAGCCGCAGTTTGGGAAAAACCAGGCCAGCGAGTGTAAAGAGTTCCTAACAAAGCCGTCGCTAAATTAGCTTTCGTGAGAAAATATTCAATCAGATGGGTAGTTGTGGTTTTACCATTCGTGCCGGTAACACCCACCATCTTCAACTTTTGTCCAGGATAACCATAAAAAGCCGCAGAAACTTGAGCGCAAGCTTTATTCATATTACTGGCACTAACCACCACAGAATCAGGTGTAGGCGGATTTTTTGCCATTGCTTCCGAGGAAACAATAGCCGCAACAGCACCAGCAGCTAAAGCACTAGGCCAAAACTCACCCCCATCAACCCTAGTTCCAGGCATTCCCATAAACAAATCTCCCACATCACAGGCATGGGAGTTAGTTTTTATCCCTTTAACTTCCACATCCGCAATATTTGGATATTCTACACCATCTACCGCCGCCAATAATTCCCGTAAATTCATATACCACACCTTGCTACAAGCTAACCTTGCGCTTATTCTGCATTATTTTTTTCTGAATTGGGAATATATTTTAAAAGCATTTGTTCCAATTGCTTGACACTAGCACGAGGAGAAGGACGGGGTATAGGTTGTAACTCCTCTGTGTCCTCCGTGCCTCTGTGGTTCGATAAAAACAAAACCGGAATTTCATACTGATAAGCCGCAAACCAATCTTCACGAGTAGTAATATCTCGAATTTCCAACTCAAAACTGAGATGTTCAATTTTTTCCAACTTCTCTTGCAAGCCTTCACAGAGATGACAATCGGGTTTACTGTATAATATTAATTTCATTTTCAAGTGTAATCTCCATTATAATAACAACTGTATTATATATACAACTGTATTAAGTCTTTATGTATCTCAAAATCTTTTAAGATCATCTGCATCTGGAATATGTTAAATAACCGTGACGCAATTGGAAAATGCCTCGAATTACTTTCTCAAGGTTTATATCCTTATGTTGAACAGAAAATGAAACTTGAGTATACTAACCAATGGCTTGCTCAAGCTGGACAATGCTTATCTCCAGATACAAATTTAAAACGAACTACAGAAGAACGGTTACAGCAAGATATATCATCATTACTTTCTGTGATGACAAAACGATGGGACAGAGTGTTTAAACCCCATTTATCTGCTGTTGAAAGAGCATTTACCAGTGAAATTATTGATATTCGCAATAAATGGGCGCATAATACACCATTTTTTACAGAAGATGCTTATCGTGCTATAGATAGTATTTATCGTTTATTACAAGCTATTGAAGCCGAAGAATCACAAGAAGTTGAAAAATATAAACAAAAGATTTTTCAAAATCTAATACAAGAACAAAATCGGAGTCAAAAACGCACACAACAGCTATCTAGTCAAGAAATAAGAATTAAGGAACGTTTAGCTGGAATTCTGAATAATATTCCTTTTGAAGATGTTACTTTATTAGAAAGATCATTAACTCATCGTTCTTATGCCTATGAAAATAGAATCAATAAAGATAATGAACAATTAGAATTTTTAGGAGATTGTATTTTGGGTTTCTTAGCAGGTGCTTATATTTATCAAGTGTACGGGGATATTTCTGAAGGTGAATTAAGTAAATTAAAAGAACGTCTAGTTGATAATCCGCAATTAGCAAAATTAGCCGATAAATTAAATTTGGGACAATGGATATTATTAGGTAAAGGAGAAAAATCACAGGATGGTAGCAAAAAAGAATCTCTATTGAGTAATACTTTTGAGGCTATTATTGGTGCATATTATCTAGATTCTGGTATCCAATCTGTCCAAGAATTAGTATATCCTTTATTTGCATCAGTTGTTGAGGATAAAATTCCTGAAGATATCAGTTTAGAAAGTTTAGTTGATGCTAAAAATTCATTACAACAACACGCTCAAAAAAATGGGTTTGATATTCCCACATATAGGACTATCCAAGAAACTGGACAAGATCACAATAAAGAGTTTACTGTTCAAGTAGAAATAAATGGTAGAATCTATGGTCAAGGAAAAGGTAAGAAAAAGAAAGATGCAGAAAAACAAGCAGCTACAAATGCTTTGCAAAAACTCAATTTACTTTAATGTAAGTTAGATAATATACGAATTACCAATTACTTGATTTAAGTTTTGCAATAATTCATTAGCAGTGTAAGGTTTTAATAAAACTGCTTGTACTTTTGTTTCCGATGATTCTGGTAATAACTCGATTGTACCCAATCCACTACAAGCAATTATTTGTACCTGGGGGTTAATTTTTTGTAAACTGTAAATTGCCGTAATCCCATCCATTTCTGGCATCATCATATCCATTAAAACCACGCTGATTTGCTGTTTGTGTTGAGCATAAAGAGAGATAGCTTCAAGGCCATTACTAGCAGTTAAGGTTTGGTAATTATTATTTTCCAAAATGATTTTAGCTAGGTCACGAATTTGAGGTTCATCATCGACTATTAAAATCAATTCTTTTTTTCCTGGTGCGATTTCTAATTGTTCCACATCAGGAGGTTGAGGAGATTCTAAAGAAGGCAAGAATACCTGAAATGTACTGCCTTTACCCACTTGACTAGAGACTGTAACAAAACCATAATGACTTTTAACAATTCCTAATGCCGTTGATAAACCCAATCCCGTGCCAACACCGACTTCTTTAGTAGTGAAAAATGGTTCAAAAATTCTATCTAATATGTCTGAAGACATTCCCATACCTGTATCGGTAATCGTAATTACAATATAATGACCGACTTTAGCATCAAGATTCATGCGGGTATAAGTTTCATCAATAAATCTATTTTCCGCAGAAATTGTCAGCAGTCCACCGACTGGCATCGCATCACGGGCATTAACTACCAGGTTCATTAATACCTGATGTATTTGTGTGCTGTCTCCACAAATAGTCCCCAGGTTTTCCTGTATATGGATACTAAATTCGATGGATTTGGTAAATGTTTGTTGACCAATTTGAATAATTTCCGTCAGCAAGTGTTTAACTTGCACAATTGTTCTTTCTCCTTTAAATCCTCGCCCAAAAGATAAAACTTGCTTAACTAAAGCCGCACCGCGTTTAGCATTAATTTCAATCATAGATAGAAGATGGGGATGACGTTCTTTATCTTTAGCACATCTGCCTTTAATTAATTGGGATGCGACTAAAATAGGTGTCAATATATTATTCAAGTCGTGGGCCATACCGCTGGCTAATGTACCCAGGCTTTCTAATCGCTGGGTGCGTAAAAATTGTTCTTCTAGTTGTTTCTTTTCTGTAATATCAGTATCTACAATGAGGATAGATTTTGGTTGTCCGTCGTCATCAAACATCAATGTCCAACGACTTTGAACAAGAATTTTCTGGCCGAATTTAGTTAATTTATGTAACTCACCTTGCCAAGTTCCCGACTTCACTACAGTTTTGAGTGCAGTTGCTTCTGCTTGAGATGTGGTTTCAGAAGAGAAAATATCCTTGAGGTTTTTACCCACAGCTTCATCTTTTTCCCAACCGTAAATCCTCTCTGCACCTTGACTCCAAAATAAAATTTCTGTCTGGAAATCTCGGACAAAAATGGCATCAGTAGCAATATCTAATAAAGCAGCTTGTTCGTAGATTTGCTGTTCTTTTTGTTTTTGCTCAGTGATATCTTCGGCGATACCACTAAAATATTGAATTTCTCCTTGTTCATTTGTGATGGGAAAGCATCTAACCAACATCCAGCGGATTGATCCATCTGGTCTGACAATACGGTATTTTACATTAGAAGCCTCTGTGTTTGGAAGATTTTGCCGTGCTTCTGTTAAGATGCGATCTTCGGGATGAATGGATTCTATCCACGATTGAGGATTTTCCCACAAACTTTGGCAGGAACGACCCCATATTTTTTCATAAGCAGGATTTATATATAGCGTTTTCCCCGTTTTATAGCAGCTAATCCAGATAACCAGCGTGGGAATATTGTCACCAAATTGACGAAATATTCCCTCACTTTTCCGCAGTGCTGCTTCTGTTTCCTTGCGTTCTTTAATTTCTTGTTGCAAAGCTTGATTGGCGACTACCAATTCTGATGTACGTTCTGCTACTATTTTTTCTAACTCTTCAGTAGCTAGACGCACGGCAGTTTCTGATTGCTTCCGTTCGCTAATATCAGATAATAACCAACTCCAGCCACTTTGTTGACCTTGAGAATCATACATAGCTGCTATTTTCATATTAGCAGGAAAGGGCTTTTTTCGTCGTGGTTGCAGGGAAACTTCCCATTCTTGGAACTGTTGCAAATTTGCTAGTCTGTTGATAAAATTACACCGCTCTGATTGAGCAATAAAAATTCTGATTGGTTTACCTAAGAGATGCTTTTGGTTTATAGATAATAAGGATGAAGCTGTGTGATTAGCTTCTTGAATAATGCCATCATTATCAGTTACTAAATAACCACAAGGTGTAAATTCAAATAAATTTTGATAACGTCTGCGTTCTAATTCAGTAATTTCATTAGCAATAAGTAGTTGTTCGTTTTGTTGGCGGATTTCTTCTTCAACAATTTGCAATTCTTCTATAGTTTGTTGCAGTTTTTCTTTGATTTTTATCTCTTGAGTAATTTTTTCATCTACCAATCTTTCTAATAAATCGTTATTTTCAGTACCTAATTCTCTTATTTGCTGTATGCTGTCAACAACACCAGCTATTCTCACTATATCCAACTCTTGCAATATTTCAGATTCAGTTATTAGTCCTAGTAGTTTTCCCTCATCATCAATAATTGGTAAATGATGGATTCTCTGCTGTTGCAATATTGATAAGACTTTAGAAATATCCTGGAAATCAGATTGTTTTAAGGTGATGAGTTGCTGGGTCATCACTTCCGATATTTTTGTCTTAGAAAAGTCTATACTCAAAGATGTTAATCTTAGTATGTCTCTAAGCGTCAATATTCCTAATAATTTTTCTTCTTCTACCACTAAAACATAGCTACTTGATTTTTGGCTGTCTTTGCTAAATGCTTTATTGCTTTTTCCTTGATTCATCAAGATAGTAGCATCTATTAGATGACTATCACGACTAATCGTTAAGGGATAACGATTTATAACTTGATGTAAATTTGTTAAACTAACTACCTGCTCGTTTAATTGCATATAATCTATAGTTAAAATAATCCTAATGGGTATGAGGCTAAGTTAACACTAGGTTTTTGTGAATTGAAGATAGTCTTTAAGCAAATCAATAATAAGAAAACCTAAGTGATACTCTGTAAGTATGTATGAACCATCTTATCACTAACCAGATCCAGAAATAATTTTTAATCATTGAAAATGAAAAAATTACTCCCCGCCGACTTACTTATGGCGTTTCCCAGTCTAATGAAGTACACACCAATTTATTCACTGTTCCCTGTTCCCTGTTCCCTGTTCCCTGTTCCCTGTTCCCTAAAACGAAAAAACTTTGTACTTCACTAGCATGAGAACGGCTATAATATATAGATAGGATTGCAAAGAACCTCTAACATCAACAAAAGTGGTAACACTCTTAGATGTAAGTCATGGGAGTAAGGCCAAACCAGGATCTGTAGAAGAGGCGATGATAGGAGGTTCGGGTAAGAATTGCAAAACCAGTCAACCTAAGTCAGTTGAGGAGAGTTGATTGAAAGGAATAACCGCAGACAAGTGAAGGGTCTAGTTGCTATCAACCAGACCCTTTAGTTATTCTATGAATTACCTTCTGCTGAGGCAATTTCTAACATTGTCTTGATCACAGAATCAGGGTTAAGACTAATAGAATCAATTCCCAATTCTACTAAAAACCGCGCAAATTCTGGATAATCGCTAGGGGCTTGACCGCAGATACCGATTTTGCGACCATAGTTTTGCACAGTGGCGATCGCTTTGGCAATGGTCCTTTTAACAGCTTCATTACGTTCATCAAACAAATGTGCCACTAACTCAGAATCTCGATCTAATCCTAATGTTAACTGTGTCAAGTCGTTAGAACCAATAGAGAAACCGTCAAAGATTTGGCTAAATTCGTCTGCTAACACCACGTTACTCGGTAACTCGCACATTACATAAACTTGCAAGCCGTTTTCACCCTGTACCAAGCCATTTTTTGCCATTTCTGCGATTACCCGTTTTCCTTCTTCGGGAGTGCGACAGAAAGGAACCATCAACACCATATTGGTTAAACCCATTTCATCCCGTACCCGTTTCATGGCCTGACATTCCAGGGCAAAACCTTCACGATAACGAGGATCATAGTAGCGAGAAGCACCACGCCAACCAATCATCGGGTTTTCTTCTTTGGGTTCAAATTGTCTACCACCCAAAAGGTTTGCATATTCGTTACTCTTGAAATCAGACAAACGAACTATGACAGGTTTGGGATAAAATGCTGCGGCAATTGTACCAATACCTTGCGCTAATTGAGCTACGAAAAATTCGGCTTTATTTTCGTATTGGGCTGTTAATTCCGCAATCTTATATTTTGCCAGTTCGTCTTCTAATTCATCAAAGTGTAACAATGCTAAAGGATGTGCCTTAATGTGGTTAGCAATAATAAATTCCATCCTTGCTAAACCCACACCATCATTAGGAATGGCAGTTAAACCTAAAGCCTCTTCTGGGTTGCCCACATTCATCATAATTTTAGTGCGGGTACGAGGCAGATTATCTAAAGGTAATTCTTGAATTTCAAAGTTTAATAAACCTGCATAAACTTTGCCTGTTTCACCTTCAGCACAACTAACAGTTATTTCCTGTCCTGTTTTTAATACTGTCGTCGCATTTCCACAACCAACAATTGCCGGAATTCCCATTTCTCTAGCGATAATTGCAGCGTGACAAGTTCTACCACCGGAGTTAGTCACAATGGCGCTGGCACGTTTCATAATTGGTTCCCAGTCTGGATCTGTGCGGTTAGTTACTAACACTTCTCCGGCTTGGAATTGGTTGATTTGATGGACATCAAGAATAACTCTGGATTTACCTTGTCCAATCATTTCGCCAACGCTACGACCTGTTAAGAGAACATCACCTTTTTCTTTGAGGATGTAAGTTCTGAGAACAGTTTTAGATTTTTGAGATTGGACTGTTTCTGGTCTAGCTTGGACTATAAATAATTCTCCCGTAATCCCATCTTTTGCCCATTCAATATCCATGGGTGTAAACATACCCCGGACTTGGGAATAATGGTCTTCAATGATGCAAGCCCATTCGGCGAGTTGTAAAATCTCGTCATTATTTAAAGCAAATTGTTTGCGTTCTGATTCGGGAACAGAGACGTTTTTAGTTAATTTTGTCCCGCCAACATCATAAACCATTTTAATTTCTTTTGTTCCCAAACGTTTTTGGAGAATGGGTTTAAATCCTTTTGTCAAGGTGGGTTTAAATACTAAATATTCATCGGGATTAACTGCACCTTGAACGACGTTTTCACCTAAACCATAAGCTGCTGTAATTAACGCTGCATCTTTAAAACCGGTTTCCGTATCAATGGAGAACATGACACCAGAACTAGCCAAGTCAGAACGTACCATTTTTTGTACGCCTACTGATAGTGCGACCTCAAAATGATCAAAACCTTTGAGTTGGCGGTAAGAAATAGCACGGTCAGTAAAAATGGAAGCAAAGCATTTATGGCAGGATTCTAATAAGCTTTTGAGTCCGTGAACATTGAGGTAAGTTTCTTGTTGTCCTGCAAAACTGGCATCGGGTAAATCTTCAGCGGTGGCGCTAGAACGCACTGCCACATCCGTATCTTCACCGTATTCTTGACATAACGCTTGATAGGAACTAGCGATCGCTCCTTGCAATTCTAACGGAAATGGCGTTTCTAACATCAGCGATCGCGCTTGTTTACCACATTGGCGCAAATTGTCAACATCTTCTACATCTAATGTTGCAAAAATCTTTCTCAGTTTGACTTCTAAACCTGCGTTGGTGATGAAATATCTATAAGCGAAAGCTGTGGTAGCAAACCCAGTTGGAACTTTGACTCCCTTTGATTTTAACTGCTGAATCATTTCGCCCAAAGAGGCATTTTTTCCACCGACAAAGGGAATATCTGCAATCCCAACGGTATTAAAAGGCAGGATTAATGCCTGTTCTTTGGCGGCTGGGTGATCGGTTTCTTGATTGCGTCGTGTTTCCAGCATATTTTTGAGTCCTTGAAAACCTACAAATATTTTAGTTAAAAAGCTTTTAGTAAATCCTGATACTTTTTGTTTTCATAATTATTTTATACAAACAAAATTTGAGGAACTTGTGAGGAAAATATTAACGAAATGTAACGTAAATATTGACAGGTTGTTTCGCAATATTACAGTATATTTTGAGATAGTAAGAATCCTCACAACTTCCTCACATTTATCAACTATATTAAAGATATAACAAATTGGTCTCTGATTCCTACTCGGCTAGTCAACTGGCTACCAGATAGGAGCAAGATTTTTAGTAATAGGATTTAGAAATATATGAATTACTGTCCTTGCTGTTCTAATTTACTTTTACGACATATATCTAGTTCACATAAATACTGGTTTTGTCGCACCTGCTGGCAAGAAATGCCCGTTATACAAAGAAATCTTTCATTTTCTTTAGCAGAAGCTATTTTAGATAAAATTCCTAGACAAAATGCAAGAGTTGCCGCTTAATAATCAAAAAGCTAAGTAGGTGAACAAGAAAATTTAAAGGTATGTGAAGAAAAGTAAAATCGCTCAAAACTCTCTTCCTGTTCCCTGTTCCCTGTTCCCTTGCCCCAACGACAATTTTTAACGCCCACCTACTTATAGGGAT
>NZ_JAYGHA010000004.1:44084-142345 GCF_034931405.1 Anabaena sp. UHCC 0451
GATTTTTTCAAAATTCAAACATGAGTCCTGTATTAGCAAATTCAGATTAATTTCACCCAAACGAATACATCCCCACCTGCTTAACTCTAGAGATGGGGAAATAATAATTACATGATTTGCTTAACGAGAGGGATTACCCTGATTAGGACTCCCCGCTACTTGATCTTCACCGGGTGCTTCTGGTTTAGCTGTTTCTCTAGCATCACTTTTTTCAGTATCGCCGGTTTTACGAATTTCTGCATCAAGGGGAGTTTGATAACCACCAGAAGCTGCTGGTGTACTCTCTTGCTGTTCAGATTTTTTTGTTTTCTTAGCTTTTGAATTCATGAATTGAATAAACTCCGATATAAACTCCGATTAATCTGGGCATTATTTTAGTTAGTCAAGAAGTACAAATTTATCTATCTATAATCTAGTTATGAGAAATTTCTTTATCTGTCCTAAGTATTGTTTTTAATTTCGTCACTTCATACTTGCAGAAATAGACAAAATTGCCAAATTGATCTGTTATTGATCAAAAAAATAATTTATGATTACTTAATTGTCCCTGTTTTGTGCTAAAAATTAAGTTGAACTACAGAGGTACAGAATTAAGAATGAGTCTAGTTTGGCAGGTTGATTTTTATCGCAGTCCTCAAAAGGATGCAACAGAACAGGTATTATGGGAGTTGTTGATTTGTGATCCAACTCGCAGCTTTGAATATGTCGCTACCTGTCCCCAGTCACAAGCTAATTCAAAGTGGCTGACAGAACAGTTTAAGTTAGCAGCTAAAGCAAAATTACCAGATATCATCCAGTTATTTCGTCCTCAGTCTTTGAGTTTAATTACCGCTGTGGGAAATAATTTAGGTATTAATATTGAAGCTACCCGTCACACTTTAGCATTAAAAAAATGGTTGCAAGAAAAGCAATATCCTACAGTTATTGATAAACTACCACCAACACCATTACCGGAAAATCTCTGGGGTGAAGAATGGCGTTTTGCAAATATTCCCGCAGGTGATATTGTGGATGAGTTTGCAAATCGTCCGATTCCTGTTTTGCAAATACCAGAATTTCTGCAACCGATTAATCTAGGTTTAGCGTCAACTGTTCCTATTCCCGGTGTGATAATTTATGGTGGTAGACAATCTCTGCGTTTAGCAAGATGGTTACAAGAAGCTCATCCTGTAAGTTTAAATTATATCGCTGGTGCGCCTGATGGTTTGATTTTAGAAGCTGGTTTAGCAGATAGATGGATTTTGGCAACTTTTGAAGATGCAGAAGTTACAGCAGCAGCAAAGGTATATGAACAGAGAAAACAATTAAGTAAAGGTTTGCATTTTTTATTGGTGCAACCTGATAATTCAGGGATGACTTACAGTGGTTTTTGGTTATTACAACAGGAAAAACTTTAGTCTTCCTAATTATTTCCTTAGTTCGTGCATATTTCGCACGACTTTTGTCACTATGTTTCTGGGTGCAAATCTGACAGATTTCACTAATATATTATTTCTCAGACCAGGTATAGCAATAGTTTTGTTTGCCATTAAACTATCATAGCCTATTTTAGCCACCGTCTCACTATTCATCATTCTATTAACATGAGAAATTTTGGCTTCTTCCATTGCAGCCGCTTTTTGAAATTCTGATGTTGTCGGTCCTGGACAAAGAGTAGTGACTGTTACCCCTGTACCTTCTAATTCATTAGCGAT
Source organism: Anabaena sp. UHCC 0451 (assembly GCF_034931405.1). Taxonomy (NCBI): domain Bacteria; kingdom Bacillati; phylum Cyanobacteriota; class Cyanophyceae; order Nostocales; family Nostocaceae; genus Anabaena; species Anabaena sp. UHCC 0451. The sequence continues at coordinate 45,779 of NZ_JAYGHA010000004.1, forward strand.
CGCTTCAGAAAATGATAACACATAAGCTTTAGTGGCAAAATAAACTGCCATTAATGGACCAGGTTGAAAAGCTGCAACTGAAGCCACATTTAATATCTTACCATAGCCTTGAGCAATCATATCTTTGAGGAACAATTTAGTTAGGTGGGTGAGACTAACTATGTTTACCTGTAACATTTTTAATTCTGTGGTCAGGTCAGTTTCGCTAAATACTCCATAAGTACCAAACCCAGCATTATTAACTAATACATCAATTTTAATTCCAGCTTGCTGTAATTCGGTGAATATTTCTGTTGGAGAAGTTGATATAGATAAATCTTTAACTAAAGTTTTGATGGAAATACCAAATTTTGGGCTAAATTCCTCAGCAATTATCGCTAGTGTTTCTGCATCTTTATCTACTAAAACCAGATTGTAATTATGACCAGCAAAAACATAAGCTAATTGATAGCCAATTCCATGCGCTGATCCGGTGACAAGAACAGTTTTTTGTCGAGATTTATGATTATTTTTCATTTGATGTAATGGTTAATTTAACTTGAATAAAGTGAAAATGTTCTGATATGAACAGTATTGTAATTGACTTTTGTAGCAGTCCCATTAACCTTATGAGTCTCAAATGAAAAAATCTGTATTCCCTGATTCACTCTTTATTTACAAACAGTCCTAAGTCATCAATTAATAATTAGGACTAAAGCTGCGTGTCACACCAAAAATTATTAAAAATGTACTAACTTTGGCTTTCTTATTTGCGCCTTTGCGCCTCTGCGTGAGAAAATCATTTAAAATGCCGTAAAACCTCAGCAACAGACCAAGCTTGAGCGATCGCACCCCTAGATATATGCGGTGCATCACCATCAAAAATTTCCGAAATTGAACCCAGACAACCATCAGATAAAAAATGATCTAAAAGTGGTTGCCAATCAAAAGGTATAGGTATTTGAGGATAAAAACGCTCCCAAGCCCGGATGTAGGCACCAATTAACCAAGTCCAAACAGTACCTTGATGATAAGAGCGATCGCGTTTTTGTGGACTACCCTCACATTTCCCCATATATTCGGGATCACCAGGATCGAGACTTCGCAAACCGTAAGGAGTCAATAATCGAGAAGTTGCTAAATCTAATACTTGTTGTCCCTGCTGTTCAGAAAAACCGCAATGATGCAGAGATAATGCTAAAACCGCATTAGGGCGAATTTGCGAATTTCTTCTATCATCTAGATCAATCACATCATATAAATAACCTAACTGCGGATTCCAGAACTTTTGTAAAGAAACTTTTACCTGTTCTGCTTGCTGTACATAGCGTTGTTTTTGATTATTTAAACGTAGAGAATTGTCTATGTCTTCATGACTCAAACGTTCAGCCCATTTACTCAACCAACATAAAGCCGAATACCACAAAGCATTAATTTCCACTGGTTTACCGCGACGGGGTGTAATAGGTAGTCCTTCCACCATCGCATCCATCCAAGTCAAAGCCACACCATTAGCATCCCAAGAAAGCAGCCCATCCATAGCATCAACTTGGATATTGTAGCGAGTACCACCAATAAAAGCTTTGTAAATTTGCTGGACAACTGGGAACTGCTCTACTAAAAATTGCCAATCTTGAGTAGCTTCTAAGTAAAGTCCTAAAGTTTCAATCCACCATAAAGCGGCATCAATACTATTATAAAATGGTTCGCTATCCACATCAGGAAAAGCATTAGGTATCAGTCCATAACGACAATAACGCCCAAATGTTTTTAGCAGTCCTTTGGCTATATCAAAACGTCCTGTAACTAAGGTCAATCCTGGTAAAGCAATTAAAGTATCTCTACCCCAATCATTAAACCAATGATATCCAGCGATAACTGTTGGACCGGCTATGGAATCACGATAAACAATAAACTGATCACTGGCTTTGAGTAATTGTTGAATAGGTGACAGGTGACAGGTGACAGGTGACAGTGAAGAAGAGGGTGTGGGGTGTAGGGTGTAGGGTAAGAATTTTCTCCCCATCTCCCCATCTCCCCAACCGAAAATCTGAGCCAGTCTTTCTTGTTCTGCGTCTACTGTTTCTGTAAAGCTATCAGGTGAGAGAATTGGTTGTTCAGAGTCGGGTAAACCTACTTTGGCTTCTAGGGTGACTGTATCTCCTGGTTGGAGGTTAATTGTTAAATAACCGGGACTATAAAGGTCTTGGCGATCGCCTAATCCTCGTTTTGTTTCTGCTGGTAAACTATAATTCCAGTACCATAATCCATCAACTTGATACTTTCCTTGTGTCCAGCGCAGATGCCAAGGTGTACCAAATTGATCAGCATTACTCATTTGTAAACAAACTAACTTTTGACTAACTAATTGAGAACATTGTATTTTTTCACTCCCAATTTGTTGATGATGAAAATCGCGATCGCCTATAAACAATCTCAACCTTAAAATCCCTGCATCCTTACCTTCATAACGATACTGAATCAAAATCCTCTGAATATTCGGTATTGATAATTTATTCTCCCCACCTCCCCATCTCCCCATCTCCCCACCTTTTCCCCGCAACCCATTTGGCATCACCAACTGTCTGGTTAACTGCCAGTTATCCTCACTCCAAACCCATTGGGGAACTGGGTTAATATCGAAATGGTTCAGGAATTTATAACCTGTTGGTTCAATTTGACCACTACCCCACACATTTGTCCCCAGTGCTATGACTTTTCCTGATATTTCTAAACTTGCTTCTAAGTGTGAGAGCAGTAATTTTCTTCCTGAAGGTGGATTTGTTACTGCAAATAACCAACCATGATAAGTCCTTGTCTGTACATCCGCAACTGTACCACTGGCAAAACCACCCAAACCATTAGTCAACAGCCATTCTCTAGTATCTAAATCAGTCATGTGATTTTGGATTTTAGATTTTAGATTTTATATCTTAGATTAATTCCACCTATCAATCCTGGGGTTTGAAACATGAAGGAATGATTAGTCATCAGCTACTCAAAATCGTAATGACTATGATATAGTCGTAACAGATCGTAATCAAACTGTAAAAAGCGTAAATGGGTGAGTTTTCATCGACCCCGAATTTCTACGCTAAAAAATAGATATAAGTTGAAGGAGAACTAGATTAATGACACTCACTTACGGATCAGAAGGATGCCTTCGAGTTGGTCAACAGGCTCCCGATTTTAAAGCCACAGCCGTAGCAGATCAGGAATTCAAGGATATTAAACTTTCCGACTATCGTGGTAAGTATGTAGTCCTGTTTTTTTACCCCTTAGACTTTACCTTTGTTTGCCCCACTGAGATCACAGCATTTAGCGATCGCTACGAAGAATTTAACAATCTTAACACAGAAGTTCTCGGTGTTTCCGTTGATAGCGAATTTTCTCACCTGGCTTGGATTCAAACAGATCGTAAATCTGGCGGTGTAGGTGATTTAAATTATCCCCTAGTTTCCGATATCAAAAAAGAAATTAGTGCCGCTTACAACGTTCTTGATCCCGCTGCTGGTATTGCTTTGCGTGGTCTGTTTATCATTGACAAAGATGGTGTCATTCAACACGCCACAATCAACAATCTAGCATTTGGTCGCAGTGTTGAAGAAACATTGCGTACCCTACAAGCTATCCAACACGTTCAATCTCACCCCGATGAAGTTTGTCCTGCTGGTTGGCAACCTGGAGAAAAAACAATGGTTCCCGACCCTGTGAAGTCCAAAGTTTATTTCGCAGCAGTTTAGGTAACTGGGGATTGGGGACTGGGGACTGGGGATTGGGGACTGGGGACTGGGGACTAGGGACTAGGGACTAGGGACTGGGGACTGGGTAAGATTTTTCCCAATCACCAATCATTAATCACCAATCCTCGATGAATTTTTAACTTTTATTTTTTAATAATTTATGCTGACATCAACAGATTTTACTGGTTTATTTAATGAGAGATTTTTTCGCAATCTTTTACCAAAACCTGCACTTGACGAGTTTAGGTTGGGAGTAGGAACGCCAGATTTTAAATTATCAGATATTACCAATAATCGTACCGTAAAATTATCAGATTATCGTGGTAAACAACCAGTTTTACTGGCCTTTACCAGAATTTTCACAGAAAAGCAATATTGCCCCTTTTGCTATCCCCATATTAAAACCTTGAATGAAAATTATCAGGAGTTTGTGAATCGAGGTATAGAAGTTTTAATGATTACTAGCACTGATAAAAAGCAAAGTCAAATAGTTGTACAAGACTTAGATTTAAAAATGCCCTTATTCAGTGATCCTAGTTGTTATGTTTTTCGGACTTATAAAACAGGACAAGCACTAGGAGCGCCTTTACCAGCGCAATTTGTGTTAGATCAAGATGGCAAATTAGTTTACAGACATTTATTTTCTTTTTTGGATCATAATGCCAGCGTAGAGAGATTGTTAGAGCAATTCAATCATAGTAAAGTGTAAAATTTTAATTATGTCTAATTATTTAGGTTTTTTTGATGATTACGCTTTATCATACGCCGATTTCTCCCAACTCACGCCGAGTCTGGATTACGCTACTAGAAAAAGGATTAGAATTTAAACTGGTAGAAGTTAAACTAAATGGAGAACAGTTTAAACCGGAATTTTTAGCGATTAACCCTTTCCATCACATTCCAGCCTTGGTAGATGATGGTTTTAATGTAGTAGAGTCCTTAGCAATGTTGGATTATTTAGAAGCTAAATATCCAACTCCTTCGATGTTGCCAAAAGATGCAAAAGATTTAACAATAGTGCGAATGGTAGAAATGGTGAGCGTAAATGAATTATTACCTGCTATTACACCGCTGATGTCAGTAATGTTAGATTTACCGGGAAAAAATGCAGAAGCAATTGAGCAAGCTAAGACAAAAATTAGCACTGCATTGAATTTTTTCGAGAACCAGCTTGATGAACGCCCGTACTTTGGCAGTGATAACCTAACTTTAGCTGATGTTGTAGCCGGAAGTATAGTACCCTGGTTGCCAAAAGCGGGTATATCCTTAGATGAATATCCAAAATTAAAAGCTTGGTGCGATCGCTTAGTTGCACGTCCAGCATGGGAAACTACCCAAGCGACACCAGAGATGATAGAAGGTTTTAGGACATTGATAATGTCCAGAACGGCATAGTATACGAGGTGACAGTGAAGAGGGAAGAGGGAAGAGGAAATAAGTTTCTTCTGCCTCCTGCCTCCTTTATAATTTGACTTGAGCCAAATGACTGCGGGGGTTGTAGGTGCGAATAGCCCGGATTTTTTCATAATATTCCCTCTCTTGTGGACTGAGGTCTTTAGGTGGTGCGATCGCCACCTTAACGAATTGATCACCACGTCCACCTTTAGCTAGAGGCCAACCCTTACCACGTAAGCGCAGAGACTGACCAGAACGAACTCCCGCTGGTAGCTTCACATTAACACTGCCATCGGGTGTAGGTACATCAATAGCAGCACCTAAAGTAGCTTCATCGGGGGTAATTAGCACCTCACAGACTAGATGATCACCCTCAATTTGAAAAAAAGAATGAGGTTGGAGTTCCACCTTTAAATACAAATCTCCCCGTTGTTGAGTCATCGGGTTAACTTGACCTTTGCCTCGTACCCGCAAACGAGTACCAGTTTTTGCACCTGCGGGGATGCGAACATCTATAGTCTCATTCCCCAAACTAAAGCGTTTTTGCACCCCAGCGAATGCTTCAGCAAAAGTTAAGCTAATTACAAACTCAGTATCTTGAGTTGCACCAGCACTAGCATCTTGAAAACCAAAATCGCTAAAACCGCTACCTGGTCTACCAGTAGAAGAGCGATAAGAGTAACTTTGTCTCTTAGTTCCAGGTCTTGCACCACCAAATAAATCATTGATAAAATCGTTAAAACTGCCGTATTCACTGAAGTCAAAGCCACTCATATCAACACCAGCAGCACCAGCACCAGGGAAGCCACCTTCGCCTACTTGCTTCCAGTATTGACCATATTGATCATATTTTTTACGTTTATCTGGGTCAGAGAGAACTTCATAAGCTTCGTTAACTTCTTTAAATTTTGCCTCGGCTTGCTTATTAGCGGGGTTAACATCGGGGTGGAATTTACGGGCTAGTTTACGAAAAGCCTGTTTAATTTCTTCTGGACTGGCAGTTTTACTAATTCCTAAAATTGAGTAATAGTCTTTAAAGTCCGTTGCAGCCATCTACCAGCCTCCTGTAAAAATTTAAGTTATTTTTTTTTCTAAGATATGAGATTTACTGTTTGCCAGGTATAATGCCTGGGAGCAGAATTATTGATATTAAATTAGCAAAGAATATCAAAAATTGAGTGTGGTTGTCGCTCATAGTGGCAGCGAAATTCCCGTACTCCCGTCATTGGGGAAAGCAAATCAGCTGATCTAGTCCATCGTCTAAACTAGGAGGAGCATCCCGGAGTTGGCGGTGCATTCGCAAAATGACTTCTTCAGGAACGTGTCGGTTACGCTGTTTATTCCGTGCTAAACATAGCCATACTGGAGTTTTTAGCCATAACCCGGTAATGTGAGTAAAACCGATATGACGGGCTAATTCTACCATTTCCCGGCGTTGTTTTCTCTGGGCATTGGTGGCATCGAAAATGGTGGGTATACTTATGCTAGTGGCTTGCTGAAATTGCCTTTCTATTTCTTGCCAAATTAATAGCCAAGATCCTTGAGTTGCTTCTGAACCAAAAAGCTGCCCCCGGATAGCATCTGTGGAAATTAACCGCATCTGGGGGCATTCTGTTAGTAGTTGTTTGGCCAATGTTGACTTACCACTACCAGGAAGACCAATCAGCAAAAGTAGTTTAGTCATTAGTCATTAGTCATTAGTCATTAGTCATTAGTCATTAGTTATTTTTTCCCAATTACCAATTACCAATTACCAATTACCAGACTAAATGATTGTGCCATCAGGAATTACAGCATTTTTGAGAACAACTACAATCCCACTACGAATGTAAAAACCTTGTTTTTCCCGTTCGGCTTCTTGGACATTATCTTTATTGACAATTTTCACATCATGACCGATGCGGGCATTCTTATCAATAATGGCTTTGCGAATGATGGTGTCTGTCCCAATACCCACAGGGATGTCACCTTGTTCTAGGCTACATTGGCGTTCGACAGAGGGTTGATAATAGTCTGCACCCATGAGTAGGGATTCTTCAATTATACAGCCTGATTCAATCCGCGATCGCACTCCCAAAACTGAATGCTGAATGCGGCAGTTTTTCAAAATACAACCTTCGCCAATCATTGATTCTGTGATATCACAATTCAAGAGTTTAGACGGAGGTAAATAACGAGCGCGGGTGTAAATTGGTGCTGCTTCATCATAGAAGCTAAAAGGCGGCATTGGTTGTTGGGTCAGGGCTAAATTAGCCTCATAAAAGGCTTCGATTGTTCCAATGTCTTCCCAGTAGTCATCAAATAAGAAAGCTTGAACGTTGTGATCCTTAGCTGCATCAGGTATAATTTCTTTACCAAAGTCAGTCCGTTCTAAAGATTCTTTCAACAGTTTGATCAAAACATCTTTTTTAAAGACATAAATCCCCATCGAAGCGATGTAGGGTTGTAATTCAGCTTGTTCTTTGGTTAAACCCAGTACGGTAGTATCCACACGCATTTGCGCTAAAGCGTCACCTTTGGGTTTTTCGCTAAAGTCAATTACTCTACCGGAGTCGTCGATTTTCATCAAGCCAAAATCGGAAGCACGGCGATCATCAATAGGAATGACAGAAAGGGTAATATCCGCATTTGTGTCCCTGTGACGCTGGATAAACTGACGGTAATCCATGCGGTAGAGGTGATCACCTGATAGAATCAGAAATTCGTCTACATCCCAATCTTGTAACATCCAGATGTACTGACGCACAGCATCAGCCGTACCTTGGAACCAGTTGGGGTTTTCAGGTGTTTGCTGTGCTGCTAACACTTCCACAAACCCATCACTAAAGCCGCTGAAGTTGTAGGCGCGGGCGATGTGACGATTCAGGGAAGCTGAGTTAAACTGTGTCAGGACGTAGATTTTAAATATCTCTGAATTGATGCAGTTGCTGACAGGGATATCTATTAAGCGATATTTCCCAGCCACTGGTACTGCGGGTTTAGCGCGAAGTTTGGTTAGCGGATACAGCCGAGTACCCGCACCCCCACCAAGTATGATTGCTAAAACTTTTTTCACAAAATTTCTCCAGACTGCCTTTCAACTCTCACCTACAGTTTAGGACTCTATGTGGCAGCTGATAAGGGGGGATCAAAGAATCTTGGGGAAGAATTTTTGAGAAGGTGGTTAGGTACGGAAAGTAGAACTAATGTATTAACAATTGTAGAGAATATCAATTAGGTAAAAAATCATCTTCTATTACTTGTAGTAGATGATATGGACAGATCACAGGAAAAGATTCTCTTGGTAAACCTGTTTCAGCTTTTGCTTGCTTAACCGCTTGTGTATAACATTCTGTAAAAATTTCCTCTAGATAGGGTTTGAGACTGGGAGAATCCTGGAGTGATTCTTGAACACGTCTACGATGTTCAATGATGCTTCCTTCCCAGCTACCGCTTCTCTTGTCAGGCTGAAATTGCCATTTGAGCAAATGCAGTAAAATAACAATCAGATTGCTTTTGAGACTTTTGCGTTCACTTCTTCCCATGTCGCCAATTTCTTCGATCAGGTTTTCCCAGTCGACATTTGCGTAGTCCTGACTTTGCAATTTTGCCACAGTTGTTTCTATCCATTGCAAGTAGTCAGTTTCATATAAGGTTGGGGAATGGGTTTTTAACAAAGACATGGCTGTTTCCATAGCTTTTACTTTGATTGTAGTTTATGAAACTAATAAATGGAAAGATGATCCTTTATTTAAAAAACCATTTCAAAAAGATACTTAATTAAGTTAATGAAAAGGAGTTCTTACCTCCCCAGATCCCAAATGTACAACCCTTGATTGATTAAAAAGTGATTAAAGTATGACTATCACACTGGACAGAAAAACCTATGGTTCTCTTTTAGAAGAATACCAACCTAAAGTTATTACTTCTGAAGCAGAGTATAATATTGCCATTGAATCTATTGAGAAATTGATGGAATGTGGAGAAGAACTTTCTCCAGAAGAAACTTCTCTATTAGAATTGCTTTCTATTCTTGTAGAAATGTATGAAGATTCCCAATTTCCTTTAGAATCAGCATCTCCTCAAGAAATTCTCTTACATCTGATGGATGCACGAGGACTTAAACAGGCAGATTTAGTTGATGTTATCGGTTCAAAGGGTGTAGTTTCAGAAATTGTTAATGGTAAAAGATCCATTAGTAAAGCACAAGCTAAAGCTTTAGGAGAGTTTTTCCATGTTTCTGCGGTACTTTTTATTTAAGATTCACAATTTCATAATTTATTAGTAGATATGCAAATTCACACACCAGACTGGGTAAAACACGCGGTTTTCTACCAAATCTTCCCCGATAGATTCGCTAAAAGCACACAACCCCATAAACGATTATTAAATAATGCAAAATGGGAAGATTGGGATGCTACTCCCACACTCCAAGGTTATAAAGGTGGGGATTTATGGGGAGTTGTAGAACAATTAGACTATATTCAAAGTTTAGGAATTAACGCCATTTACTTTACTCCGATTTTTCAATCAGCTTGTAATCACCGTTATCACACCCATGATTATTATCAAGTTGATCCATTATTGGGAGGTAATGAAGCTTTTAAAGAATTACTCAATGCAGCACATCAACGGAATATCAAAGTAGTTCTCGATGGCGTTTTTAATCATGCGAGTCGTGGGATATTCTTCTTTCACGACATATTAGAAAATGGACCTCATTCACCTTGGGTAGATTGGTTTAAAATTCAAGGTTGGCCACTTGCACCTTATACGGGTGATGCACCTGCAAATTATGAAAGTTGGGCAGGAATTCGCTCTTTACCAGTATTTAACCATGATAACCTTGATGTACGTGAGTACATTATGGAAATTGCCGAATATTGGATTAAATTTGGTATTGATGGATGGCGTTTAGATGTACCTTTTGAAATTAAAACTCCTGGTTTTTGGCAAGAATTTAGAGAAAGAGTAAAAGCAATTAATACCGATGCTTATATTGTAGGAGAAGTGTGGACAGATTCCCGCGAATGGTTAGATGGAACGCAATTTGATGGGGTAATGAATTATTTATTTACTGGTCCAACTATTGCCTTTACCGCTGGCGATCGCGTAGACTTAGAACAGGTAAAAGGGCGGGATTATGAAACCTATCCACCATTATTTGCTGCTGAATATGCGGAAAAAATTGAGGATTTATTAAAACTTTATCCTTGGGAAATTCAACTAACACAACTGAATTTACTCGCAAGTCACGATACAGCGAGATTAATTACCATTGCGGGTGGTGATATTGCAACTGTAGAATTAGCCACTTTACTTTTATTAACTTTTCCTGGTGCGCCAAGTGTGTATTATGGTGATGAAGTTGGTTTACCAGGTGCATTAGATCCTGATTGTCGTCGTGGTTTTCCGTTAGAATCTAATTGGAATTTGGAAATACTGGAAACTCATAAACAATTAATTTCTCTACGTCATAAATACGAAGCTTTGCGGATTGGAAATTATCAAGTTCTTTATGCAGAAAGAACGCTGTATGTATTTGCGCGAATTTTGGGAAATGAGGAATTAGTTATTGCAGTGAATGTGGGTAATGAGTCAGTTACAGCTAGTTTTGATTGTAGTCAATTACAAAATCAACCTGATCAAGTTTTATTTGGTAATGGAGAAATTGATTGGAATAGTAACAATCTAGGTTTAACTATTCCTGCGCGTAGTGGTTGCATTTTAGGTTAAATGTCGAAATGTCGGTGAAAACGATTGTCAATTTTATTTGTTTTGCTTTTATTACAAGTTAAACAGAGAGTTTGTAAATTGCTAATATCGTTTTTACCACCACGAGATAAAGGGATAATATGATCAATGCTGAGGTTAGTTTCTTGGGAAGTTTTACCGCAGCTTTGACACTGATATTTATCCCTTTGAAAAACGTAGTTTCTGACTTCTGGAGGTATGGGAATGCGTGGGGTTTTATTCATATTAATTGACGAAACTATTGATAATCAAAACAGTCGCTACGGGGTAAAGTCAAGGTTATAAAACACAACTTTAATCAAAGGATATTTATAGTATGGAATATCGCCGCGCCAAAGTTGCAGGAGGAACATACTTTTTTACAGTGGTGACAGATAAAAGACAAAAAATATTATGTTTACCAAAAAATGTTTGTTTATTAAGAGATGCTTTTGGTTATGTAATGCAGAAACATCCATTTATTATAGATGCTGTTGTTATTTTACCTGATCATCTCCACTGTATTTGGACTTTACCAGAAAATGATCATGATTTTTCTACCCGTTGGCGGTTAATTAAAAGTTATTTTAGTCGTAAATGTGAAACTATTTCACCAGAAAATATATCTATATCTAGAAAAAAGAAAAAACAACGGGCTATATGGCAATATCGTTTTTGGGAACATTTAATTAGAGATGAAATTGATTTTCAAAATCACGTTGAATATATTCATTACAATCCGGTGAAACATGGTTTGGTAACAGCACCAAAAGATTGGGAATATTCAAGTTTTCATCGCGCTGTGCGTCAAGGTATGTATGACATGATGTGGGGTGCGGGTGAGGAAATTATTTTTGATGATGATATTGGCAACGAGTAGGTTGGGTTATAGCTTGCTTCTCGTAGGGTAGGGTATGAAATGAAACCCAACATTAAACATAAAATATCATGGTGCTGGATTTCATTTCTCTGAGAGCGAAATTAGGATAATTTCAAATCCCGTTTTCTTTGCAATAATTTACCTACTCCTAAGATTAACCCTAGACCAAGAACATTAGAAGGCTCAGGAACAGATTGAGTAGTGGCTTGAACAATACTACTAGCTTGGATGTTGGGAACACCACCACCAGGTCCCGAAATATTTATGTATCCGAATCGCATCCCTGTGGTTGTTACAGATCCAGATGCTCCAATTGTTCCACCAGGTCCAAATCCTAAACTTGCTAATGTGATAGAGCCAAGGTTATTAAAGCTTTTGTTGGCGGAAGTTAAAACAACTGGGTTTCCGTATACAGAAACGGATGCTGTCGAACCAGTGGGTGTAATGCTCAGTTTTGTTACTGTATTTTTAGGATCAGCCGCAATCGCCCAAGGTGCATAACCACCACCTTTTGCTGCATTTAGGTCGTAGTAATTGGCCGCATAATCTACTACTCCATCACGATTGAGATCCAAAGCGATTGAATCATCAAATAAACCATCGAAAGCAAATGTGAAATCAAGAGAAGATACTACTTCTCCAGGAGTTCCCGTAACAGTTAGGCTAAATTCATCATAGAATGATCCACTGGCATAGCCTGGAGGTGGACCCCATGAACCGTTATCAGTAATTAGATTTACGGAACTAATTGTATAAGCTTGTGCTGGAGCAGAAATAAGCGCAAGTGCTGCAACTGTGAAACCTGCTAAGAAAATTGATTTATTAGATAATGGCATGATGGACTTTCTTTGTATTGAATGTCGTATAAACTTAAAAATAAATATAGATGGAATTACTTAATACAGTCAACCCTAATATCGGCTGAATTATTAATCTTCACAGATTCTTTACTAAAACTTTATACAGATAACTGTTTGTCGTCTAACAAAAGGTTACGGGATGTTTATATGCAATTCAAAGGTTTTAGTTCCGTAGGTTGGGTAGAACGAAGTGAAACCCAACATTAACCACAAGATACCAATGTGTAATGTTGGGTTTTCTTAACTCAACCGAAAGGGCTTAAAATGGTGGATGACGGCCAAGTAATTCCTCTTCTCCACGAATTGCTAACATCATCGGCCGATTTATTTTCAATGCTTCAACAGTTCCTCGTCCTGTAGCTGTTAATCCTACTACTCTCACACCATCCCAGAGAAAGTTTTCTGTCCATACTTGTTGACGAGGATTAAAAATAAATACTTCTTTTTTTGTTTCTGGATCTGTTACTGTTTGTCTAGCAGATTTGCGAAGTGAACACGACACACAAGCAAGAGCTAAATTATCAGATGTTGTTGCACCACCAGCCACAACTGGAATAATATGATCTATGTGAAATGTTGCAGCTTGTCCCGCTTGAGACAAACAACAATATTCACACCTATCTTTTGCACGCTGGATAACTAATTGACGTAGTGAACTTGGAATTTTACCCATTTATCCCGCCCGCATGATCCGCTGAGAACGCAAAGAAAGCAAAGATAAAAATTCCGCCAAATCAACTAAACCTTCAGCTTCATTTCTTTCTGCTAAAGTCAATTCTTCACCAGCATCTTGACGATCTAATAAAAATTGTAACCGTGTTTGTACAGCTTCAGGAAGTTGAAAATAAGTCAAACTAACGGGTATCTCAATTACTTCAGTCATATAATATTTCCCTACAGATGTGATCTATTGCCTGAAAGTATGACTATAAATCTCTGATCAATATAGCGATCGCTCACCGCACCCTACAATCATACCATCTCTTATAATTGATCGGATAACCTGCACACCTACATTTAGGCATGAAACTGTGACCGAAACTGGAAAATACAAAGATACCGTCAACTTACCCAAAACTAACTTCGATATGCGGGCAAACGCCATTAAGCGCGAACCCGAAATCCAAAAATTCTGGGAAGAAAACAACATTTATTCTCAACTGGCTGAAAACAACCCCGGCGAATTATTTATACTCCATGATGGTCCTCCCTATGCTAACGGCCAGTTGCATATTGGTCATGCCTTAAATAAGATTCTCAAAGATATTATTAACCGCTACCATTTGCTAAAAGGTCGTAAAATTCGCTACGTTCCAGGCTGGGATTGTCACGGATTGCCAATTGAGTTGAAAGTTCTGCAAAATATGAAACAGGCAGAACGGCAAAATCTCACTCCTTTGCAATTGCGTCAAAAAGCCAAAGAGTTTGCACTGAAAACCGTAGATGAGCAAAGAGAAGGCTTTAAACGCTATGGAATTTGGGGTGATTGGGAAAATCCTTATTTAACCCTCAAACCGGAATACGAAGCCGCGCAAATTGGCGTTTTTGGGGAAATGTTCCTCAAAGGTTATATCTATCGCGGTTTAAAGCCTGTGCATTGGAGTCCTAGTTCTAAAACCGCTTTGGCTGAAGCAGAGTTAGAATATCCTGAAGGTCACGTTTCTAGGAGTATTTACGCGGCTTTTCCGGTGCAGAAGGTTGCAGAAGGGTTAAAAGCTAGTTTGGATGGCTTCTTGCCTGATTTGGGCGTGGCTGTGTGGACTACTACTCCTTGGACTATTCCCGGTAATTTGGCTGTGGCTGTGAATGGTGCGTTGGAGTATGCGGTGGTGGAGGTGTCACGCAGAGACGCAGAGGCGCGGAGAGAATGCAGATATCTGATTGTTGCGGCTGAGTTGGTAGGGCGTTTGGGAGAGATTTTGGATGCTGAGTTAACGGTAAAAGCTAAATTCTCTGGTCAGGATTTGGAACATACTACTTACCGTCATCCTCTGTTTGACCGTGAAAGTCCGGTGGTGGTTGGTGGTGATTATATCACTACTGAGTCGGGGACTGGGTTGGTACATACTGCTCCTGGTCATGGTCAAGAGGATTATATTGTCGGTCAGCGTTACGGTTTGCCGATTCTTGCACCTGTTGATGATAGTGGTAATTTCACGGATGAGGCTGGTAAGTTTGCTGGCTTGAATGTTTTGGGTGATGGTAATCAAGCGATTATTGACGCTTTGAATGAGGTCGGTTCTCTGTTGAAGGAGGAAGCATATCCTCACAAGTATCCTTATGATTGGAGAACAAAAAAACCAACGATTTTCCGTGCTACTGAACAATGGTTTGCTTCTGTGGCAGGATTTAGGGAAGATGCTTTAAAAGCGATCGCATCTGTGCGTTGGATTCCCGCTCAAGGTGAAAACCGCATCACACCGATGATAGCAGAAAGATCCGATTGGTGTATTTCTCGTCAACGTTCTTGGGGTGTGCCGATTCCCGTGTTTTATGATGAAGCAACTGGGGAAGTTTTGCTGAATGCGGACACGATTAACCACGTTCAAGCTATCTTTGCCGAAAAGGGTTCTGATGCTTGGTGGGAGTTGTCGGTTGAAGAGTTGTTACCGGAAACATATCGCAATAATGGCAAGACTTACCGCCGAGGTACGGATACGATGGATGTCTGGTTTGATTCTGGCTCGTCTTGGGCAGCGGTGGCGAAGCAAAGACCGGAGTTATGCTATCCTGTTGATATGTATTTAGAAGGTTCTGATCAACATCGGGGATGGTTTCAATCGTCTTTGTTAACCAGTGTTGCAGTTAATGGCATTGCACCTTATAAAACTGTGTTAACTCATGGTTTTGTCTTGGATGAAAATGGCCGAAAAATGAGTAAATCGGTGGGAAATGTTGTTGATCCACAGGTTATTATTAACGGTGGTAGTAACCAAAAACAACAACCTGCTTATGGTGCTGATGTTTTGCGTTTGTGGGTTTCTTCTGTAGATTATTCTGGTGATGTGCGTCTGGGAAGTAACATCATTAAACAACTCGCTGATGTGAGAAATAAAATCCGCAATACTGCGCGGTTTTTATTGGGTAGTTTGCATGATTTTGATCCTCAGAAGGATGCTGTAGCTTTTGATGATTTGCCAGATTTGGATAAGTATATGTTACACCGCATTCGTGAGGTGTTTAATGAGGTGACGGACGCTTTTGATAGTTTCCAGTTTTTCCGCTTTTTCCAAACTGTGCAGAATTTCTGTGTTGTTGATTTGTCGAACTTTTATTTAGATGTTGCGAAAGATAGATTATATATCAGTGCTGCTGATAGTTTCCGTCGTCGTAGTTGTCAAACAGTTTTGCAGATTGCTTTGGAGAATTTAGCCAGAGCGATCGCACCTGTTTTGTGTCATACTGCGGAAGATATTTGGCAATTTATCCCCTATAAAACATCATTTAAATCAGTATTTGAAGCTGGTTGGATTCAGGTTAGTGATGAATGGGAAAAAGACGAATTAGAAGCAGAATTTTGGAATACTTTGCGTTCACTCCGCACCGATGTTAACAAGGTGATGGAACAAGCGCGGATGGAAAAAATGATTGGTTCTTCTTTGGAAGCAAAGGTATTACTGCATATTCCCCATAAACAGTTGCGTGAAGCTATCCAAGGTTTCAATCCTGTGAAGGGTAATGGTATTGATGAACTGCGATATTTATTGCTGACTTCTCAGGTGGAAATTGTCGATAATGCTGCAAAAATTTCTGAGTTGAAATATACTACAACCACAGAAGATTGGACAATTGGAATAGTAAATGCAGATGGGGACAAGTGCGATCGCTGTTGGAATTATTCTACTCATGTAGGAGAATCAGAAGCACATCCTTTATTGTGTGAAAGATGTGTTCCCGCATTAGCTGGGGAATTTTAGTATCATAGAAAGGTAGGGGTTTAAGATCCCCGACTTCTTTTTTAAGTTGGTTAACAAATGATCAATTAATATTAGAAGTCGGGGATCTGTATCTTGAACAAATAAACTAGAAACTAACACCTTGAGGTAAAAATCATGAACACTGCAATAACAACTTTACCTCCTCAACTCACATTAAATCTCGATTTAACAGATGAGCAATTTTTTCAACTATGTCAAAATAACCGGGATTTAAGATTTGAACGCACAGCAGCAGGGGAATTAATAATTATGCCACCAACTGGTAGCGATACAGGAAATCGTAATTTTGATATTGCTGTAGAATTAGGAATTTGGAATAAACAAACAAAATTAGGTAAAGGATTTGATTCTTCCACAGGTTTTAAATTACCCAATGGAAAAGATGTTTCTCCTGATGTTGCTTGGGTTAAAAAAGAAAGTTGGGATAGTTTAACACCAGAACAACAAAATAAATTTGCACCTATTTACCCTGATTTTGTAATTGAATTGCGTTCTCCTAGCGATAGTTTAAAACCATTACAAGAAAAAATGCAAGAATATATAGAAAATGGTGTTAAATTAGCTTGGTTAATTGATAGAAAACAACGTAAAGTATTTATTTATCGTCCTGCTAAAGTTGTGGAAGAATTAGATAAACCACAAACATTAAATGGTGAAGATATTTTACCAGGATTTGTTTTAGATTTAAGTGACATTTGGTAATAAATTAAGTATCCATAAATTATTTAATCTTTCAATAGCTTGATCATATTCTTCTTCATTACGAATTGTCAGCAAAGGAGCGATCGCACTCCAATAGATATTAATATCAGGGGGCAATGTAGTTAATTTTTCCATAGATTTTTGTCGTATTCTGAATGAGTTAAGATATTGCGAATATACACTTTAATCATAATGTGAGCATACCAAAATCCCCGACTTCTTTTTTAATTTTGTAAATAAATGATAAATTAATTTCAGAAGTCGGGGATCTATATGTAAGAAAGTTTTACAATTTCTGCAACAATTCCTGAGTCAACTGCATAAATGACTTAGCACCAGCAGAACCCGGACTCATTAACGTTACCGGCATAAAACTATCAACAGCTTTGGCTACATTTACATCAACAGGAATTTGTGACTGACAAATAGTTTCCACACCAAAATCTTCCACAACTCGGTGCATTACTTGTTTATAATATCTGCCAGTCAGCAAATTAGTATTGCACATACTAAAAACAATTCCCAGCATTTTGATATTGATTTTTGCTTCATGTTCGTGACTATCTTTCAACTTAGCAATGCGTCTTTCTAATAATTGAATTCCCACCACAGATAAAGGTTCTGGTTTAGCAGGAAGCAGATAAAAATCGCTAGTTGCTAAAGCACTACGAGTCATGAGATTATAACCAGGAGCGCAATCTAAAAGAATAAAATCATATTCATCACGCACGGGTTTTAAAATATCCCTAATCAGCACTCTTTCAAACCGATTCCAAATAGTTTCAAAATCTTGCTCACCCAAGGCAATTGCTTGATTATGCACCATTTCCGAAACAACAAATTCATCATATAAATCTATATCTCCTGGCAATAAATCCAAACCGGGAAGATTGCATAATTGAGATTGAATGATATCATGAATTTTGAATTGCGGATTAGGTTCTGGGTTAATAACTTCATCTATTAAATATCTAAATGTCTTCCTTTGTTTGCGACGTTTGGCAAACTCCACCGGTGACATTAAGCTAAGTGTGGCGCTAATTTGACTGTCTAAATCAAGAACAAGTACCTTTTTTCCGTGATTTTTCGCTAAACAAGTAGCTAAATTAACGGTGAGGGTAGTTTTACCTACTCCACCTTTCATGTTTGCAGTTGCAATTACATATCCCATTTTTATTTCCTCTGCTGACGCATTCCCATCAAGGTAGCGTACATATTATCTAATAGATTTTAACTTTCGCTAATTTAGTCTTTGGGAGGATGCGAAAATGTGCTTTTATGATCAGATACCCGACTTCTCCAAGAAGTCGGGTATCTATGGGGGTATCTTTAGAGTCTTTTACGTATAAATACTAAGTTAATTAGCTTTTGACTACAAATCTTTAAGTAAACTTTATAAAATTAAAAGCTCATGTTATGACACAATGAATCGTGTAGCTAAATTTTCATGATGATTACTGTTCATTAGAGGTAAAATACCTTGCTTTTTAACCCTGCACTGTGCCGTAATGAAAGCGAAGTTGAAAGTAAACTCATTGTTCAATATTTGCTACCACAGTTAGGTTATACACCTGATACATGGCATCAGGAAGTGGCCTTTGGTAGCATTCGCTTAGATTTTTTAGCATTTTCAGCACAAGCTATTCCCTTTGTGTTGGATGATAACTCACCCCTTAGTGTAGTAATGGAGGCAAAAAGCCCAAAGCAAAATTTAAATTATCATGTTTTACGACTACGGCATTATTTAACGAGTTTAAATGTGTGCTATGGGTTGTTAACTAATGGTAAGGAAATCAGAATTTATGAAAAAGACGGGGCTGATATTATCCTAGTTTTTCAATGTGATGGTAATGATATTGAGGAAAATATCGAGGAAATTAGGGGGGTAATTGGTAGGGAAAGTTTGAAGAATAGGCAGTTTAAGGAACAGTTAGAAGTTCAAGTATCACAGTTAGAAACTAAGAAGGAGAATTCTATGAAGACAATCGCAATTTATCACAATAAAGGCGGAGTTGGGAAAACAACTGTTGCAGTTAATTTAGCAGCGGCATTTAGTAATAAAGGCAAAAGAGTTCTCTTAATTGATATAGATGCTCAAGCCAATACAACCTTTGCTACAGGATTAATCAAGTTTCAATTTGAAGAAGATGATGATCTACGAGATAAAAACATTTTTCACTTGATTAATGTTGGAGATTATAATTTCATACCTGATGTGGTTCGCAAGTCCCAGTATTTCAATAATCCAGAGATTGAAATCGTTCCTTCACACATTACTTTAATGGATGAACAACACAATCTCACTAGAATTATGAATGCTAGAAGCAGGTTATCTAGCAAGTTAAAAAAAGTAGAGAATGAATATGATATCGTAATTATTGATACACCTCCATCAAGAGATGTATATGCTGAAGTTGCTCTAATTGCTGCTGATCATCTTATAATTCCTTCCGATTTAAAACCATTTGCAAATCAAGGATTACCAACAGTAAAAAACTTTGTAGAGCAAATTAATGAATCTAGAGAAGTTTTGGGTAAATCACCATTAAATATACTTGGAGTTTTAGCATCTAAAATCTCAACCAATCATAAATTTCTACAATATACATTTCCAAAACAAAGAGATGTAATTCCTGAAAAGTATGATTTACCGTTAATGGAAGCAGTCATTTATGATAGGAGTGTACTTTCAGAATGCTTGAATAAAACTATAACTATCGGAGAATTAGAATATCCTGATCCTAAGTCGATAATTAAATACGCAGAAGAAGTCAAATCTAATGCTCAACAATCCGCATTAGAATTTGAAATTTTGGCCAATGAAGTTTTACAAAAAATGGGAGTTCAAGAATAATGCGGTTTTACCTCGTAGATGTTAAAGATATTGTATCTGATGTTCCTCGCTCAAATTTTGATGAAGCTGAATTAGAAACCATTGCAGAACTAATTATAGAAAGTGGGGGACTTATCAAACCTTTAGTTCTTAAACAATCAGGTGCAGAAACTTATGCAGTAGTTGAAGGACATTTAGAATATTATGCTGCTGTCAGAGCGAAGGAAAAAAATCCGCGTCAATGTGAAATGGTGAATGCGTTTGTTATCTCCCCAAAAATTGAGGACTTGGTTTTAAAGCAAGTTACAGCTATTACAGGAGTTGGTGATGGTAATAAACCACCAATAATTGAACCTGTGATAACTAATATAGAAACATCTCGCTTAAACAATCTAGAATTAAGATTGGAGAAAGTTATTAGTGAGTTAAAGTCAGAAATTGCACAGGAAAGACAGAGAGTTGATGATAAATTCAAGGAAGTTAATAGTAATACTCCAAAGCCAGGAGAAGAAGTATCTCAGCCAAATGATCCGCTACAATTACTTAACACTTTAACACAACAGCAATTAGTTGCAAGATTAAGAAGCTCTCGAATAACAAGTTATGAAAAAAAGGCTAAAGCTATTGTAGAAGCAAGAAACAAGAAACAAAATCAAAAATTTGAAGATTATCGAGATGTCAAGAGTTCCGTTACAGGATTAGGTGAAATGGGAATTCTAACCATTATTGATGAGTGGTCAAGAAATTAAACTTCTCTTCCTTTGCGCCTTTGCGTGAAACAAAACCCCCGCATTTGGCGCAAAAACCAATCACTTCTTAGGAAACAAACAAACCAACTGAGCATCTGGTGAAGCTTTAGAATCAATAATTTTAATCTTATTTTCCCAACATAATTGTTGAATCAAACCATCAAGTTGTAACTCAGTCAAAATCGAAAAATGACTACAAGCTTTTTGTAACAAAACTTTTCTACTCAAACAAGACTGAGTAATAACTAAATTAAATATATAATCTTTGGCTTCCTTCCATTCTATTTGTTTATTCATCCGTCTGAACATATTAAGTTCACCACTATTACCACTACTATCATCCTTCTCAAAATCTAAATCATCTAATTTTTGAACTATTCCCAAATCTTGTAATAAATAACAATCATCTAAAATCTTAGTTGCAGCTATCAGAGATTGCAAATTCTTTAAACTAATAATTTTATTACCAATTACCAAATCTCCTTCCCGCGCATTTCTCACCAAACTATGATATGTAGCTAAATAATGAATAGAATTTAAATCAGGAATAATATAACGATGTACAGGAGAATTAACAAAAATATCCTGATAAACTTTATAACCTTTACTTTCGGGAGTCCCTAAAGGTTGTGAACGAATTAGGAATAATTTAAAAGATGGATTTTTTTCAAGTGTTTTTCTACAAGCTTCCATCACGTAAAAAAAACTGTTTAAATTTGCATCTTCAGTCCAAACAACTCCTAATATTTCTGGTTTATGCGGAAATTCGTAACCAAGCGAATAACTAGCATACTTGCTTCTAATAAACAGAGGATTTATAACTTTCTCTATTTGCAGAGCCAATAAAACTTCTTGTAGAAACTGAATCAATTCTGAAGACGATATTTGAGAAATCTGTGTAATTTGTTGACGATATTGGGAAAATTCCTCATACCATCTGACCTTGAAATATGAAAATATTTCTAATTTATCTTGAGTTTTTTTATAAAAAGTAAACGTACTACTTTTATCATCTTGAGCTAAATATTCCTTATGCTCTTTAAATACATTTTTACCAAAAATAATTACATCTCTAAAATTCATTCTCCCTCTGGGAAATGTCTTCTCTAATAATTGACGACTTAACGGATAAAGAGGAGAAGTAAGTTGAGAAGTTGCTTGTCGATGCAGATATTCAAGTCGAGATACTAAAATTAATTCTGCTTGAGCTAAACTAATATTTCTTAATTCTACCCTTTGATTAATAGTAGATTGGTAAGATTCTTCAATTTGATATTTATTCTGTTCCCAGGTATGAGTAGCAATACTAATAATAATCAGAAAGTTATTATTATCCTCCCGAATTTTAGCATTGGCTTGAAATAAAGCATCTAAATCTAATGCTCCATCTGGTAACCGAGCAATACTTTCAAGTTGATTAAAACAGAGTATAATTGGCTGAACATCACAACTAATTCTACTAAAATTACTGATAGTTTCCCTAGCTGTTGTTTCTGTATCTATTGACTTTTCTACTCCCAATGCTTGTAGAGACTCTTCTGTTAAATCATCTCCGCGCAGATATTTATAAGCTAAATCAGATAATTCTGGATTAATTAATTCATATAAAATAGCAAAGAAAATATCAGGATGATAAATATTGACTTGTTTATATTTTTCTTTAATTTTATTAATAAATTTTTGCTTTTCGCTTCGTAAAAAACCTAATAAAGTATCTTTCCGTTCGTTAATAGTAGATAACCACAACAACAACGGAGATGTTTGATTATCATCTGTAACCTTTATTAAATTATCAACAACATAGCGTAAAATCCACCGCCAAATGTTATCACGTTTAGCAAAGGGAGGAATATGAACAAAACAAGCTTTATAGCTTAATTGACTTTTTAATCTAGTTAATAAATAAGTTTTACCACAACCAGTATCTCCAGTAATTAGTACAGTACGTGTAAGATGATCTTGAATAACTTGACTTACTAATGCTTCAATTTTGATAAATGTTTCTTGATGAATATAACTGATAGTAGGTTCAGAATATTCCTGATTATCTCCTAAATTAGCACAGTAAATATTATCAAAAGGATTAGTATTTCTGAGAATAATCTCATCAATAGATGGCATACAAATTGCTCCTAGTTTACCGTAGCTTTTTTGAAAAAAGTGGATGCTATGAGTATTAGCTAATTCATAACTCTTTTAGAATTATTTTGGGTTAAGAATTGATTATGATTAAAGAAAATATATAATCAAGTCTAAATTTTATAGAACATCACCCCGTAGATGGCGTAAAAAATTAAACGCCCAACTTCTTAAACCAACAGGTAAAAAAGATAAACCGAAACCTGTTAAGGTCTTGATAATAGAAGCTGACTTACCCGCCAAAACTAACTCTCTTCCCTTTTGAGGTTGATTATTTTCAATTAACCGCAACCCCAATAATAATTTTGTTTCAGATAAACGATTTTTCCTAATCGTCTCCAGTTCCTCAAACTCAAACTGATAACTTTCTAAATAACGAATTTTATCATATAAATAAGGAATAGCTCGATTAATACCTTTCTGTTCTGCATGAACTCGATATTCCATCAACATCTCTGGTAAATAATAACCCTTTTTCCCAGCCAAAGCTAACCGCACAAATAAATCATTATCCTCACAATTTTGCCAATTAGGCATCATAAAATTTAATTCTTGCAAAGTTTGCCGTCGAAATAAAGTTGCACCAATTTGAAAACTTTGGCGCACAAATACAACTTCCAATAAATTATCTATAATACCTGTTGCTAAATCTTTTCTACCCCAACGGTGAGAATTTTCTTGAGATGCTTCCTCATCTCTAACATTGTTAATATCAATTATCCAATGATCCGTACCCACAAAATCAAGACTAGAATCTTTTGCTAAAATTGCAGATGTCTGTAATAAAAAATCAGGAGTTAATCGATCATCATCATCAAATTTAATAAAAAATTCACCACTAGCTGCATCAAAACCAGAACGCATATTATTACTTTTACCGATATTTTGCGAATGACGAATATATTTAATGCGTTTGTCTGTGTATTTTGACATCAATTCTGGTGTATCATCATTAGAACCATCATCACAAATAATTAACTCAAAATCTTGCTCAGATTGATTTAATACACTTTCAATGGCAAAAGGTAGTAGTTGAACGCGATTAAAAGTAGGAATGCAAACAGAAATTTTTACCATTAGCTTAAAAAAGAGCTTTCTTAACTTTCTGAATAGTTTTTTGTAACAACCTATTTGCTTTAGTCAAACTATTAGGTGCTTTCAGAACCTGTGGTTTTTGTCCAGGATTTTTTAAAAAACGGTAGTACAAAAATACATCTTGATACCGAACATTTACATCTTCACCTTGGCATAAACGAGTAAAATTAATTGAGGGATAGTTCATATAGTGTAGCCGATGAATTGGCTTTAACCCTTCCTCATTATAAACAACATTATCTATATTCACAAATGGGTCAGAAATTGCACAATTACCAGTTCTATCTTCTCCCTGATCACTAAGCGTAAAATTGAAAAGAGGCCGATTTGATTTAAAAGTTAAATAATTAAACAAATGAGCATCATCCCACCATGCAGTTAGCCATTCTACTTCTTTCTTTTTAACTAGCAGATTTTGCAATTCCAGTAATTCTTGTTCAGCAAATAATCCCCGTTTAGAAGCGAAAAAATCTGAACAATGAAGACGAGGACGTATATCTTTTTCAGTAAATAAATTCTGGTTTTCTAATAAAGGAATGTTTAACGGTACTTTGGTTTTGTCTTTAGTATGTATCCAGTCATCAAAAATAAAATCATAGTTATTTAATTTTTCAAAAATATTATCAAAAGATTTCATCGCTAAACTGTCAGCATCACAAAAAATAAATCTGTCAAATAGTCCATCAAAAACACACATTTTTCTTTGCAAATGTCCCGAAGACCACCAGTTACGTGCTATTTTCGATGTTTTAGCACCTGGATGATGTTGCCAGACTTGATGAGCAAAAGATTCCCAACGCGCAATAGAATCAACATTATCAAACAGCGTAACATTTGCTCTAGAATCAATTTCTTGTTTGACTTTATCTAACTTGTCATCATAGGGAATTATACAAACGGGAATATCTGTGCTAATATTCTTTTCAATGCTATTTAGCAAAGCCAATAACTGATCATAAACTACATCGTTAGCTAAAGTATAAATTCCCAAATAACTCATTTGATACTTCCTTAAAAATATATGAATTTTTTACAAACACCGGAAGATGAGATTTAGCATACCTGAAAGTATACAATCAGTCTGAGAATAATCTCTCAAATCAAAACCATGATACCGTTCTTTGTATCTAAAGTAACATAAATCTCTTATATTTTACAAACTCTACTCTATATACAAAGTAAACAATTTTTACCTTAAAGTTATCACATTTATGCAAATTCTTATGCTATCTTCAACTTTTCCCTATCCACCAACCAGAGGAGGAACTCAAGTCAGGACATTTAATTTACTCAAGTATCTCCGTCAATACCATAGCATTACTTTGGTAACTCAACGGGAGTCTGATGTTATGGACGCGGAAATAGCAGGTTTGCGAGAGTGCGTAGATAATCTGGTTGTTTTTGATCGTCCCTCAGAACAGGTGAGTTCAGCAGAAATACCCAAAAAAATTCAGCGATTAAGTTCATTTTTATTTACGGGTACACCTCCAAACGTTCTTAACCGCTATTCCATTGAAATGCAATCATGGATTGATAACTTTGTCAAGTCTAGTAAATGTGATGTAATTACCTGTGAACACAGTGTTAACGAAATTTACATTCGTCCTGATTTTCAAACCCACGTAAAAACCATTATCAATATTCATAGTTCTGTGTATGGAACTTGTTTAAATCAGTTAGCAACTGGTACTTCAGAAAATCAATTAAGAGATAAAATTAATCTGCCTTTATTGCGTCGTTATGAACAAAATTATTGTTCAAAATTTAGCAATATTGTAGTTACAACAGCAGAGGATAAAGAACAATTACAAAAATTTAATCCAAAAGCTGAAATTGCCGTTATTCCTAATGGTGTAGATTTAGTTTCCTTTCCCAAACGTCTTCAAGATCCCGGTGGACATCGGATAATTTTTATTGGTGCAATGGATAATTTAGCTAATATTGATGCGGTTTGTTTTTTCAGCAATGAAGTATTACCAGAAATCCAAAAACTCTATCCTGATACAACCTTTGATATAGTCGGTTCTCGTCCTGATTCAGCAGTTTTAGCACTTGGGCAAAAACCCGGGATTAATGTAACAGGTAGTGTACCATCAATGGTAGAATATTTACATAAATCTACTGTTTGTGTTGTACCAATGCGGACAGGATTTGGCATCAAAAATAAAACCCTAGAAGCGATGGCCGCAGGTATCCCCGTTGTAGGGAGCGATCGCGGTGTAGAAGGATTAGCTGTAGATGGTATAAATACACCTATCCGAGCCTTACGAGCAAACCAAACTACAGAATACATAAGTGCTATTACTCAGCTTTTTGAACAGCCAAAACTCAGACAACAACTCTCTACTTGTGCTAGAGAACTGATTGAAACCCAATTCACCTGGGAAATTGCAGGTCAGCGGTATAATCAAATTTGCTCAGAAAAAAAGTAATTATAGTTACATCAAAACATCATCTACTAATTTAAAAGAGTCAACAACAATGAGTAATTACATCCACTGTCCTCGGAATAGCGTTACACCCCATATAAATAATCAACAAAATCAAGAAACTAACTTATGCGATTTTTGCTGGAATGAATACTGCTTCTGCTGGTCTGAATACTGTATGAATGAATGGTATGATGTTCAAACCCAACATGATCACCAAAAAGGTAATAAAAAATCAAGCCATTCCCCATCCCAAAATTAGTAAGCATCCCCATTTTGTCCAAATAACTGATGAATAAGAACATCTGGCGATCGCCAGATATACGTAATTACACAGAAATATATTTTGCTTGTGTAGTCTAAATTGTCGTTAAAAATTGCCGTGATGACAAGACAGAAGGGAAGAGGTTTTTGGGCAACTTTACTTTTTGTTACATCCTGGTTTCTGAGGAGTCACTGCGCGTCTATGGTTTTTTGCACCTATACACACACACACATATATATATATATATATATTAATATTACAAGTAGTAGTTATCTCTTAAAATTTAAAGTTAAATAAACTAAATGTAGGCTTATAAGTATATTAAATATTCCATCAACTTTTATCAATTTGAACTTGTGCAATTTTCAAATCAATCCCTGCAACTATAGTGAGAATTTCCGGTGAATATAGAACTGTTTGTCCAACGTACAGAATTATTACGCCAGCGTTTAGAAGATTTGTATCAGACTGCTAATGTATTACCTTGGATTCCTTCGGATTTAATACCAGAAGCATTTAAAGAACTCTACACCACCTCACAAATGCTGCAATTAGCAGTTGAAGAACTTTACCAACAAAATGAAGAATTCATACAAACACGCAAGTTGCTGGAAACACAACGTCAACATTACCAAGATTTATTTGAGTTCGCACCAGTAGCCTATTTAATCACTAATCAACAAGGTATCATCCAAGAAGCCAACCACGTAGCAGAAAAGCTACTGAATATTTCCGCAAATTTTCTAGTTGGTAAACCTATAATTATTTTTATTCCCCACGAACAACACCCATACTTTTATAACAAACTTACCCAGATATCTCAATCTCAGAAAATCCAAAAACTTTTATTACCTTTACAACCCCGCGAGAGTGATAAATTTGATGCCTCACTGAAAGTTAAATCTTTCACCCCAAAGCATGGAAAAACCACAAATTTACACTGGTTAATCCAAAAAATTTCTGAACATCATTCAATAGCATCAAAAACCTTCCCTATTGAATCAGACTTAATAGATGATTTTCCTATAAATAAATATTCTAAAGGAGAATTAATTGCCCTCAACCCCCTATTAATTTGTTATGTTCGGCAGGGTTTAGTTAAACTTAGTACATTTAGTGAAATCGGCGAAGAATTGGTGACGGGTTTAGCAACATCAGGAATGGTTTTTAGTCCTAGTATGACATCTCTAGCAACTTACCAAGCAAAAGCTTTGACAGATGTTGAATTAGCATCAATTTCTCTGACAGAAATTACAGTTTCTCCATCAATGAATGAAATCCTCTTACCTAAAATTCAGCAACGATTACAACAGACGGAATCTTTTTTATTCATTACAAGTAGGAAAAAAGTACAAGATAGACTACATCATTTATTAGATTTTTTAAAAAAGAAAATTGGTGAACCAGTACCAGAAGGAACTCGTCTTACTTTTCGCCTTACCCATGAAGATATTGCCAGTATTTGTGGCACTACCAGAGTTACAATTACACGTTTACTCAGTCAATTTGAACAACAAGGTATCATTAGCTTTGATCATAAAAAACATATTATTTGCAATAGACATCTGCGAAAAGAGAATGTATAGAAGTTGTATGATTTCAAAAGTCCGCACTTGCGGACTTAGATTATTTAAGTTCGTAATTACAAAGGAATTGTGTAACCTAAAGCTGCTTTCACATCGGCTAAAGTTTGATTAGCTATAGCTTCCGCTTTCTCCCTTCCATCTTTTAAAACCGACTCTAAATAGCTTTTATCAGCCATTACCTCCTGATATTTATCTTGAATTGGTTTTAAAGCATTAATCGCTGTTTCTGTTAACAAAGGTTTAAATTGTCCCCAACCCATATCCGCACATTCAGCCGCTACCGCTTCCTTAGTTTTCCCAGATAGCAGCATATACAAAGTTAACAGGTTATGACATTCTGGACGGTCTACATCATCAAAAGTTAAACCCCGCACCAAATCAGTTTTACATTTTTTAATCTTCTTAGTAATTTGATCCGGTGAGTCTAAAACATTAATTCTGCTTAATTCTGAAGGATCAGATTTGGACATTTTCCGAGTTCCATCTGTCAAACTCATTACCCTTGCACCTTCTTTTCTAATCAAAGGATCGGGTAATTTTAAAGCGGGTTTATCCTTAGCAAATTGATGATTAAACCTGTTGACAATATCCCGTGCTAGTTCTAAATGTTGTTTTTGGTCTTCACCCACAGGCACTTTATCCGCTTGATAAAGCAAAATATCCGCAGCCATCAACACTGGATAAGTCAATAAACCAGCACTGACATTTTCACCTTGTTTAACTGCTTTTTCCTTAAATTGAATCATGTCCTGCAACCAATTTAAAGGAGTAATACAGTTTAACAACCAACAGAGTTCACTATGTGCAGAAACATGAGATTGCACAAAGATGTGAGAATGTTGTAAATCAATGCCACAAGCTAAATATAAAGCAGCGATGGTGTAAGTATCAGCCGCTAAGGTGGCGGGGTTATGTGGTACAGTGATGGCGTGTAAATCGACCACACAAAAGAAATTTTCATACTGGTCTTGAATTTCTACCCAGTTACGAATAGCACCCAAGTAGTTACCCAAGTGTAAGTTACCAGTTGGTTGAACTCCCGACAGAACGCGCTGCTTACCCATAATTATTAGTTAGTTATCTCCTCTTCCCCGCTTTGTTAGGTGGCGGTTACAAAATCTATTTTAGTAGTGATTAGTCATTAGGGAGTGATCATATCCCCGACTTCTTTTACTATCCTGTCAATAAATTGTAAATTGATCTGAGAAGTCGGGGATCTAAGTATTAGGTGATCATATCCCCGACTTCTTTTACTATCCTGTCAATAAATTGTAAATTGATCTGAGAAGTCGGGGATCTAAGTATCAGTATTATTCAACCAAATAACTAGGATCTATTTGAAAAAACACAGCTAATTCTTGAATTTGTTTTTCTGTTAATTGCCGATTACCATTGAGAACATCTAAAACTATTGACTCACTTTGTAAAATAGCAACTAAATCTTCTTGAGTAACATTTTTTGCTTCCATCAAATGTAATAACATAGAATGTTGTGTTCCTGGAGGTATAGGATAATTTTCCTCCTCAAATTTGGAGATTAATGTTACCAATAATTCCAATAGTGCTTTTTCCTCTGGAGTGAGATGGGAACGGTGTTCTAAATCCTCTACAATAGCGATCGCTGTCTCATTTTCTGCTTCAGTTGTAATCACTTTTGGTTGATATTGAGCAAGTAAAGCAGCGTAGGACTCTGGGTTAAAAGTAAGGGTCATTTTTCCATTTTCCTTGATCGTATTCAGCATGAGTTAAAATATACTTTATATAAATTCTTTGACTAGCATAGACAATATCAACTATTAAACGATAGTTATTTCCTCTAATGTTAAAAACCGTGAAGTTTCCTACTGATTCAGCACTTTTATAAACTGATTGGACTTCAATTAAGTTTTGCCATTGAACTTTACTTGCAACTCTATACCAGTCATAAAGTGCATCGCAGGAATCAGCATGGTTTAAACAGAAATCTCGCAAAATTTTCCGACTAATAACATTCACTCCTCTTTGATTCTCCCTAATTTTTTTAATAATGGAGTTAATTATAATACATTTACCATATATTGTCTAGGATATAGATCGAAAATCTGTACCTCCAGATGGATAAAAACTAACTGACCCAGCTTTTATATTTCAATAAAGGGGTATTTGAAAATAAAGCAAATCTGGGGGATATGCTTGATGAAAGCCTTACTAATCTGGCCGATCATGCCTAATTCTTTTTGGTCTTATCAGGAAACTCTTGATTTGGCTGGGTTACGTACTACAAATCCCCCATTGGGTTTAATCACAGTAGCAGCAATGCTACCAACTGATTGGGAAATTAGATTGTGCGATCGCAATGTTAGTCTAGAAACAGATGCAGATTGGCAATGGTGCGAT
Source organism: Anabaena sp. UHCC 0451 (assembly GCF_034931405.1). Lineage (NCBI taxonomy): Bacteria > Bacillati > Cyanobacteriota > Cyanophyceae > Nostocales > Nostocaceae > Anabaena > Anabaena sp. UHCC 0451. Next base: position 76,460 of record NZ_JAYGHA010000004.1, read on the forward strand.
ATTGTCATTCTATCGGCAATGATTATCCAAAAACCAGATTTTAGTGAATTAATTAAAATAGCTAAAAACTTAGGTAAAAAAGTCGCAGTTGGTGGACCATTGCCCACATCTCTATCAGAATTTGCCCTAGAAGCAGGAGCAGATTATTTAATTTTAGATGAAGGGGAATGTACAATTCCCATGTTTTTAGCAGCTTTAGAACAGGGAGAAGAAACAGGTATTTTCCGCGCTACAGAAAAACCAGATGTTACCCAAACTCCCATCCCTAGATTTGATTTACTTGATTTAAATGCCTATTATGCAATCACAGTACAATTTTCTAGAGGATGTCCTTTTCAATGTGAATTTTGCGATATTATTACCCTTTTTGGTCGTAAGCCCCGCACGAAAACACCAGCACAAATGCTGGCAGAATTAGAAGTATTATATCAAATGGGTTGGCATCGTTATATATTTATAGTTGATGATAATTTTATTGGCAATAAACGTAATGCTAAAATCTTTTTAAAAGAACTAATTCCCTGGATGGAAAAACGTAATTATCCTTTTAGCTTAATTACAGAAGCTTCTTTAAATTTAGCAGAAGATGACGAATTACTAGAATTGATGGTGAAAGCTGGTTTTGTCATGGTATTCATGGGAATTGAAACCCCTGATATTGAAAGTTTATTGGGAGTTAATAAAGAACAAAATACCCGTCATTCATTAGTTGAATCCTGTGATAAAATTACTAAGGCAGGTTTACAAATTATGTCTGGTTTTATCTTAGGTTTTGATCATGAAAAACCAGGCGCTGGTAAACGTATTCAAGAGTTTGTAGAATCAACAAATATTCCCCAAGCTCATCTCAGTTTGTTGCAAGCATTACCAAATACAGCAATGTGGACTCGTCTACAACAAGAAGGACGTTTAATAGACAGTTTGAGTAAATATTTCACTTCTCAGAAATCTTTGATGAATTTTGTCCCTACTCGGCCGATGTCGGAAATTGTCAACGAGTTTATTGAGACTTTTTGGAATTTATATGAACCCTTACTTTATCTAAAACGAACTTTCCGCCATTTCCAACAAATGCCAGATTCGCGACCTAAACACAACCAGATTTTAACTAAAGCAGAATGGCGTTTTTTAAGGTCTATTTGTTGGCGACAAGGTATATTACGTTCTACCAGATTTGATTTTTGGTGGCAATTTATGGTCATAGGTTTTAGTAAACCTAATTTATTGTATGGTTATTTAATTACTTTAGGTATAGGTGAACATTTTTTCACTTTACGTCATGAAGTAAAGGCCGCACTAGAGGCAGAATTGCCATTATTAACGCAACAAGAACAGAAGAATCAAGAAGGAACTTTGCAATTAGAAGCTGTGAGTTAATTTTTTGTAAGTTGATTTGCTATATATAATTGAAATTGACACCTATTCGTAAGAATTCAGGTAAGGCGATAAGATTCCCGACTTCTTTTATTTATTGTGTCCATAAGTGATAAATTGATCTTAGAAGTCGGGGATCTGGGTATGAACGATTGCTATAACTGAATACTTACACCTAGTCTATAATTAGGAATAGGTGTTTTTTGAAGTTATGAATGAATATTTTCTAGCCCCTAATTTTTAGGATTAGGTTGCCAATTTTGCTATTCTTGATATATTAGTGTAGACTATATGTCACAGCAAAGCAAACATTCATATCAATTATCAAATGCAAGGAACACAAATTTCTTTTTTTCCTAACGAGGATCAGTATCATCCTACCAAAAAGCAAAAGAAACCAAAGTTAGGGCGTTATCAGCGTATTCAGCGCGAACTAGATCAAGATAATTCTGATCCACATAAGATATTTATTGATGTTAGTTCCCCACCCAGTCCATTATCTAAATATACTTTTGTGGATCTGTTTTGTGGTGCTGGGGGAATCACACAAGGTTTATTCCAAGCTGGATTTACACCATTAGCTAGTGTAGAAATTAGTCCAATTGCTTCTGCTACTCATAAAAGAAATTTTCCACAATGTCATCATTTCTGTGGAGATATTGAACAATTTTCTGCCCAATATTGGCTACAAAAAATCGCCTCACCTGATATTAATGTTGTTGTTGGCGGTCCACCATGTCAAGGATTTTCAGTAGCTGGAAAACGTGATCCAAAAGATCCTCGAAATAGGTTATTTTATGAATTCGTGCGTGTTGTTTCCGAAATACGTCCTTGGTATGTAGTGATGGAAAATGTGCCAGGTATTTTGACAATTCAAAAAGGGGATGTAAAAACCGCAATTATTGAAGCTTTTGAATCTATTGGTTATCCTCATATTTCGGTTGCAATTCTAGAATCTGCGGCTTATGGAGTCCCCCAAATTCGACCAAGAGCTATTTTTATTGCTAATAGATTTGGAATGCCAAATCCTTATCCTCAAGCGCAATTAAACCAAGAAGAATACAAAGCTATTGAGTCAGCAATTTCTGATTTACCAGAATATACTCGAATATCAGAAATTAATCACGAGTGGACTAAACATTCACAGGAGTACATGGAACGTCTTGCTCAAGTTCCTCCTGGTGGTTCTTTATATACAAAATACGTTGATGCTTTCAAACGCCAATATCCTGGTAAACCGAGTATGACTGTGAAAGAAAATCATGGTGGTACACATATTCATCCCTATTTAAATCGTGTGATTTCAGCTAGGGAAATGGCAAGATTACAAACCTTTCCCGATTCATTTATTTTTGAAGGTTCTATGAAAAAAGCTATGTGGCAAATTGGCAATGCAGTACCACCACGTTTAGCAGAGTGTATTGGTTATGGACTTATTCCTTACTTAAATGATATTTACCTGAACAAAAAATAACTGATTATTTTTCCTGATTTTCAACAAATTCAATTAGCTTTTCATTAAGTGCATTACGCCAAGCTTCAAAATCATACCAACCACAACCAATACAGCCTTCCTCAGCCTGATCACCTCGTTGATGTTGAGAAGGCCAATTTTCACCTCCTTGATACCAAAATTTAATGCCAAAAGGTGTACCTCGTTTACCAGTTTTTATACAGCGTTCACAACTTCTGGATTTTAAAAGATTATGATTGCCAGAAGCATCTTTTTTGAGTAATTGAAACTTTTTCCTAATTTCTGTTTCACTCATAGAGGTTAAATGTGGAGCCTCACTTTCTCCCCAACGTTCCATGGGAAACCTATGATCAATAACTAGCTCATGCTTTTCTCTTTGTCTCTGCTCTATTACATCTCTATATGAATAGACTTGGAGAATTCTTTGAACTAAAGAAGCTGGTATATTAGAAACAGAATTAGCTGATTTTATCTCTCCTGTCCAACAATCTCCTAAACGTATTTGTTGACAAGTTGGACAAAAATTCTTTTTTGTTTCAATTACAAGACCAGGACGACTTCTTGTCCCGCGTTGTAATCCTTGAATACCTCCACCACCAGCATACTGAGTTGATCCTATATTTTTTCCTTCGCACTCCCTACAATGCCATTTTTGATCTGATAAAAGAGTAAAGACTTGTAATTGAGTTGATCCTTGTCTAAATTGGGCTGTAATTGTCTCAACTAAATTTTGTTGGTTTGTCACTGTATTCTATCGGCTTCGATTTCCAAATTTGTCAGCAGAACCGAAACACTAATACCTAAGCCATCTGCAAGACTGACAAGAGCAGTCAGAGAAGGATTTCTGACTCCACGTTCCACACCAGAAATATATGTGCGGTCTAAGTTAGCGCGTAGTCCTAACTCCTCTTGTGAAATTCCTAACTCTGTTCTGCGTTGTCTGACTAGATAACCTAAAGCATAAAGAACCTTTTGTTTTGATTCATCCATCTGCTGATTTTGAGCCTTTATAGACTATCAGTCTACGGACGATGTGTCACATTACCAGGCATGACTTATTAAAATTTGGAAAAATTAGCCATCTCACAAGACTTTTATATAATTGAGATATCCGAAATAAATAAATGTATTAGCTTAATATAAACACAGCACTAGCATTACTACTACAAAATGTCCCAGGTTTTAGAACAATCAATAAAAATTAATGCCGCTGCTACGGTAGTGGAACAATGTTTTACAGATTTAACTTTAATGCACCGCTGGCTTAACCCTGTTCTCCGTTGTGAACCTGTAGGAAAAGTGTGGAGTACGGAAATAGGTAGTCGCAGTCGGTTTATGATTCAAATTCCTGTAATTAAACCTACTTTAAATACTGTAGTTCTCGAACGACAACCGGGTTTAGTAGTCTGGGGATTTAAGGGATTTTTCCAAGGTAGCGATCGCTGGGAATGTCAACCACTGTCAAAAGGTACACTTCTTGTTAACAGGTTTGAATTTAAAATTCCTAACCCTGTCGTCAGTTGGGGTTTTAATACCTTCGCCGCATCTTGGACTAAAGCCGATATGCAAGCACAACTGCGACGTTTTAAACGAGTTGCAGAAGAACTAGCTAATTCTCCTAAGTATGCTAAATAGGAGTAGTAGGGGCGAAGCATTCGGAAAATATCCTTTGGCAAAAACTGATAATTTATCACCCGAATGCTTCGCCCGTACAGGAGTCAGGAGGTAAACATTTCTTCCCAGTCACCAGTCACCAGTCACCAGTCACCAGTCCCCAGTCATCAGTCCCCAGTCACCAGTCCCCAGTCACCTGTTTTGCAAATTCTAGCGCCTCTGCTGCTGTAGTAACTTTTCCCTCAGCTTGGGCAATCGCAATTTCACTGAGTATCTTACCCACAAGTGGCGAAGCCGGAATATTTAGTGCTAAAATTACCTCTTTACCACTCACCAACGGTGAGGGGTGAGCTACCAAATCATCAGGGTTCAGGTAACGGTCGATCAAGGGTGCATAAACCCCTAGCGGATTATCGCCAGACATCGCCTCTACTACATCATCTGCTAAGGCTAAGGCAGTTGTAGCACTAAATACAACTCTCACGTCCTGAAATAAAAAATACTGTTCTCGTAGGGATTTATGAACTAATTTGAACTGCGGGAACAGTCTCAGGGCGGTAACAACACTACGAGTTTCTGCACGACTATAAGTTAGTTGCTGTAGTTCAATTTCCGCTTTTTCTGGGTTTGGGTGAACAAGACAAGCAAGTTTAGCAACACCTAACCAAGTAGTTTTGACAGTATCACGGATAGGTTGTTCCAGTTCTGCTTCTAATTGTGGATATTTTTCCCCTATCAAGCTGCAAGCTTTGTCAACTGCGGCTAATTTATCCAAGCTTTCACGGTTAGTATTTGTAAAAAAACTCCCTAGTAAATTATCTTCCCAGGCACTTTTTAACCAAGGTGTACCTTGAGAATTGCCTAAAAGATAACCAATTTCTACCCGCACTCTCTCGGCTGCAACCTTACCGATATCTGCTGCTAAGGTGCGAATAGTAGCTTGGGTAGCTGGTTCAATCGTAAAACCCAGTTGAGCCGCTTGACGATATGCTCGCATTAACCGCAAAGGGTCATCTTGCAGATTTTCCCGTGATATCATCCGTAATAGACCAGCGTTTATATCTGCATAACCTTGGAGGGGGTCGATAATTTCCTGGGTATGGGGATGATAGGCGATCGCATTAATTGTAAAATCCCTTCTCTGCAAATCAGTAAATATACTATCTCCTTCCTGTTGGGCAAAATCAGCGGTAGCATGAGGAAACACCACACGGGCAATTTTTCTTTCCGCATCCAGTAACACAAAACCAGCTTGATAATATTTAGCGATCGCCCGTGCCACTTTCACCGCATCATCTGGGATAATAAAATCTAAATCTAAATATTCCCGACTTCTACCCAAAATTGCATCCCGCACCGCACCACCTACCATGTAAGCAGTTTTTGGCAACCATTCCAAACTAAAAGGCCAATTTTTGGCATCTAAACGATCAACAATTAAATTATTCATTGTCAGTATGTCCACTTTATAGAACATAGATCCCCGACTTCTCACAGAAGTCGGGGAATATAGATACTTTATAAAAATCAACCCACCAACTAATGCTTAACATTTTTTCCTAAGCTACATTAACTATAAAGGTTCTAGGAGTTGGTTCTATTATGTGTATTTGCGTGAATTGCCACTATGTAGACCGTTGTGTAACCTACAATGCTGTAGAAGCACAGCACCAACAGCCCCATTTGACCGAAAACCCAGATTTTGAAGCCAATGAACCCTCTATCAATGTTAATATTCGCACAAAAGATGACATCATTGAAATGGAATGGGATGTAGTTGGTTGTCTCAGCTTTAAACAAGAAATGGGTAAATGGTCAAAATTGCGTCCCGGTGAATTAGTCCCTACTTGAATTTTAGATTTTAGATTTTGGATTTTAAATACCCAGATCCCTGCATTCTCACAGAAGTCGGGGATCTATCAGACTATGCTTTATTTTATAATTAATCTTTGTACTTATTCTGAACAATCATTTTGGCAACTAAACTACCACATCTCCCCCCCACAAAATACGCTTTAGGACTACACACCACTACACCAGAATTAGGTTTAGTAATTAGTGATTTTGCAGAAGATCCTCGCACCCATGTTTGGAATTTAGGACGTGATGTATCTAGTCATATCCATCAATATTTAATTGATTTGATTCAACCCCAAACCTGGACAGATTTAGCATTTATTGCCGTTGCTAAAGGACCAGGAGGTTTTACAGGAACTCGGATTGGTGTTGTTACAGCCCGCACTTTAGGACAACAGTTAGAAATACCTGTATTTGCAGTTTCCACCTTAGCCGCCTTCGCTTGGGATGAAAACAGCAAAAATCCCAAAACACAACCAATCATTGCTGTAGAAATGCCAGCACAAAGAGGTCAAGTCTTTGCAGCAATTTATCAAATAGCTACTGATAATTCTGGCATTATCGCATTATTATCAGATACTGTTTTTACACCAGAAAAATGGCAGGAAACCTTAGCAAATTGGCATACAGAATATCAAATAATTAAAGCCACATCTGGTTTAGCTGCAACAGTAAGCAGTATTTTAGAATTAGCCTATTTAGACTGGCAACAAGGTAAACGCCCTCATTGGTCAGAAGCTTTACCATATTATGGACAGCATCCTGTAGATATTTGATCATGAATCAGCAGTTATTCCGGTTTTGAGACCCCTGTTATTTGCGGTTAATGTGGTTTCAAAATTGCCTTGTTTGCAGTTCGCTACATTTAATAAGCGAGTTTTGATAGATACAGATTTAGTAAACTCGCTTAGTGGCAAATAAAATATAGTTTTTTATGCTTTTTTTGGGAATTTTTAATTGTTGAGTATTGCAATCTGATAAAATTTGTAAGGTTTCTTTGAGCTAGGAGCAATGGGATCGACTGGTGTAAGGATCGCAATTGACGCAATGGGGGGAGATTATGCACCCGCTGAAATCGTCGCTGGCGCACTGCGAGCGAAGGAAGAATTGGGTGTAAAAATCCTGTTGGTGGGTGATGCTCAACAAATTGAAGCTGTCGTACCGCCAAAAACAAATATGGAGGGATTGGAGATTGTTGCGGCTGAGGAAATGATCACCATGGATGAAGAGCCTTTGAGCGCAGTCAGGAAAAAGCGCAAGGCTTCCATCAATGTAGCAATGGATTTAGTCAAAACTCAACAGGCTGATGCTGTATTTTCTGCTGGACACTCTGGTGCAGCAATGGCATCTGCTTTGTTACGTTTAGGTAGACTACCAGGAATTGATCGCCCAGCAATTGGCACAGTATTCCCCACAATTAAAGCAGGTAAACCAGTATTAATACTTGATGTCGGCGCTAACGTAGACTGTCGGCCTAAATTTTTAGAGCAGTTTGCGGTGATGGGGTCGATTTATAGTCAGTATGTTTTGGGAATGCCTGAACCCAAAATAGGATTATTGAATATCGGTGAAGAAGATACCAAAGGCAACGAAGCAGCCCTCCGCGCCCATCAATTATTAAAGGAGAATACCCACATTAACTTTAGTGGCAACGCTGAAGGTCGTGATGTCTTATCTGGTGACTTTGATGTAATTGTCTGCGATGGTTTTGTGGGTAATGTGTTATTAAAATTTGCCGAAGCAGTTGGAGGAGTAATTTTACAAATTCTGCGGGAAGAATTACCCCAAGGAATACATGGTCAAATCGGCACAGCAATTTTAAAACCCAACCTCAAGCGGGTTAAACAGCGCATGGATCACGCAGAACATGGTGGCGCTTTACTTTTAGGCGTAAATGGAATCTGCTTTATCGGTCATGGTAGTTCCCAAGCGCCTTCAATTTTTAGTGCTATTCGCATGGCCAAAGAAGCTGTAGACAATCAAGTATTGACAAGACTACAGTCACAATATCAAATCCTCCAGAGTGAAAGGGATTAGCCTTAGCTATGGGAGAGTCCATTGTCATTAGTCATTGGTCATTCATGAATGGGGTTTGCTGACTGCTGACTGATGACTGCTTCTTAACAACTGACAAATGGAGAGATTAGGAGTGCAGAATTTATTCAATAATGGCATAGCAATTACAGGAAGTGGCTCGGCAGTACCAGCTACTCGCTTGGATAACCAGTTACTAACTGAACTGGTGGAAACTTCAGACGAGTGGATCACCTCACGCACAGGAATTAGTCAACGGCAGTTGGCATTACCGCCGGAATCATTGACTACATTGGCAACGGATGCAAGTAAACAGGCTCTTGCTGCCGCCGGTCTTAAAGCAGAAGATATTGATTTAATTTTGTTGGCCACATCTACCCCAGATGACTTGTTTGGTAATGCTTGCCGGATTCAAGCTGAACTAGGCGCAATTAAAGCAGTCGCCTTTGATTTAACAGCAGCCTGTTCTGGTTTTGTATTTGGACTGGTAACGGCAGCCCAATATATTAGAACAGGTGTCTATCAAAATGTACTGCTAATAGGCGGAGATATCCTCTCTCGTTGGGTAGATTGGCAAGATCGCCGCACGTGTGTACTGTTCGGTGATGGGGCTGGGGCTGTGGTCATACAAGCGAATAAGAGCGATCGCTTATTAGGATTTTCCCTGAAAAGTGATGGCACTCAAAACCACTATCTCAACCTGAATTATGAAGGTACAACCAAACAGGTAACATCGAAAATTCATGTACCGACAGGCACTTATCACCCCATTACCATGAACGGCAAAGAAGTTTACCGTTTTGCTATTCAGAAAGTCCCAGAAGTCATAGATAAAGCTCTATTTCAAGCTCATCTGAGTGTAGATAAAATAGATTGGTTGATCTTACATCAAGCAAACCAGCGCATTATTAATTCCGTAGCTGAACGTTTAAATATTCCTGAGCATAAAGTAATTAGTAACGTTGCCCATTATGGCAACACTTCCGCAGCTTCTATTCCCCTAGCACTAGATGAAGCAGTCAGGCAAGGCAAAATCAAAACTAATGATATAATTGCTACATCCGGCTTTGGCGCAGGTTTAACCTGGGGTGCTGCCATTTTTCAATGGGGAAGGTAAACAATTCAAAAGTCAAAAGTCAAAAGTCAAAATTAGAAACTTAATGACAAAAACTGCATGGGTGTTTCCCGGACAAGGTTCTCAAGCTTTGAACATGGGAATTGATCTACTAAAAATATCATCTGCCAAAGCAAAATTCGATCAAGCTGAGGCAATTTTGGGTTGGTCTGTGAGTGACATTTGTGAAAATGACGAAGAAAAACTATCGCGCACAGCTTATACACAACCCTGTTTGTATGTGGTTGAAAGCATTCTCGCTGATTTATTGCGAGAAAAGGGACAACAACCAAATTTAGTTGCCGGTCACAGTTTAGGAGAATATATTGCTCTTTATGTTGCTGGTGTTTTTGACTGGTCTACTGGGTTACAATTAGTCAAACGCCGCGCAGAAATTATGGATAGTGCTGCTGGGGGGATGATGGCAGCATTACTCAATTTTGACCGGGAAAAATTAGAAAAAGTGATTTCTGCGACTCCTGATGTCGTCTTGGCAAATGATAATAGTCCCGCCCAAGTTGTGATTTCTGGGACTCCAGAAGCAGTTCAAACTGTTATCTCCCAAGTCAAGGCAAAACGCGCACTACCTTTAAAAGTTTCTGGTGCATTTCATTCACATTTAATGGCAGCAGCAGCAGAGGAATTTCAAGCAATTTTAGAAAAAACCGATTTTCAAACAGCTGCAATTCCCGTTTCTTCAAATGTAGATCCAGTTCCTGAAATTGATGCAAATATTTTAAAGCAGCGTTTAATTCAACAAATGACTGGTTCTGTGCGTTGGCGAGAAATTTCTTTGCAATTACCAGAAAATGGCATTGAAAAAGTAGTGGAAATTGGACCAGGTAATGTTTTAACTGGGTTAATTAAACGTACTGCTTCTGGGTTAATCTTAGAAAACATTCGTCATGCTGCTGAGTTGCCTGAATAGGTGATAGAAGCAAACAAATTCAAAATTAAATAAGTAATTATATAGATAACTGTGGCAGTATAAACTTTCTATGTTGCCTATTTTTTTGTCTAAAGATTTACTTGATGAATTGTTTCTTAATTTGTTGTCAATGATTGGTCTAACTTTTACTACCGAATAGATGAAAAAATATCCAAGACTTTTAGCCCTTAGTTACAGTTTGGGACCTTTTCTAATCATAGTAACCCACTTGGGAGCATTCCTTCCCTTCTTCACAGGACTCTCATGGAGCAGCATTCTGTGGGCAGTTGCTCTTTATGTTGTCAGAATGATGAGTATTACAGCCATCTACCATCGGCTGCTTATTCATAAATCTTATCAAGCACCGGCAATCATCAAATGGGTCGGTAGCATTATTGCCTGTTCGTCAGGACAAATGGGTCCGAACTGGTGGAAAGGTCATCATATTCAGGGACATCACAATAACTCCGATCAACCAGACGATAGCCACTCTCCACATACACCATTTAAAGGTTTCAAAGGCTTCCTATGGTCACAATGTGGATGGCTTTTGTCCCGAAACTTTTTCCCTCCCAGCCTTCCTGCTGATTTGGAAGCAGACTGGGTACTCAAAACCATAGATAGGTTACACTTTATCCCCCTCATCCTATTAGGCGCAATTTCTTTCTGGATAGGTGGATTGGAGTTTTTCGGTGCTTTCTGCTTGAGTACAATGATACTTTTCCATTGTGTTGCCTTTGTCAATTCTCTTGCTCATATATTTGGCAAAACACCCTTTGTTAGCAATGATTATAGTCGGAATAACTGGTTCGTGGCAATGCTTACCTTTGGTGAAGGGTGGCACAATATGCACCACGCATTTCAGTGGTCAGCCCGTCATGGTTTCTCTGTTAAAGAAGGCAAAATTGTCTATTTGATAGATCCTACATATCAATTTATCCGACTGCTGGAAAGACTACACTTAAGTTCTAATTTGAAACTACCCACCGAAGCAGAACTTCTGCAAGCGGCCAACAGTGTCAGTACAGCCAAAAAAATAACGGTTGATGTATTTAGATAATAAATTTGTGCACTACTACAGTATTGCCAGAACGAATCGCACTTACTTCTATCTCGGCTTAATGCCCTCGACCCAACTCAATACCCAAACAAGTATTAAGTTGTTTTGCCAAAACCCTGACGTGGGGAAATTGAATCATGGTGTGGTGATTACCGGGGACCTTAAATATCTCCAATTTGGGTAGTATTTCCTTACCCCACCCATTGCGCGAAAATAACCACAGTGGTGTTTTCCTTTCCTCAGCACAAAAAAGCGCAACACGAGCGTCATAGGGAGCAAATTGATAAGGACATGGGGAAGATATGCTCTCCAAATCAGACTCTTTTTCTCTTTCTTCTAATGAGGGTGACTCAAATGGAGTCTGCTTGAGTCCCATTCGGCACAAAATCTTCAATCCTTTTTCTCGCAGATATTGCAAGCGTGTTCTCGTGTTTGACTTTTGGAGATAAGACACAATCCATCTGCAACGAAACAGTTGCTTTTGCCATTCCTGATAAAGTAGGTAAAGAAAATGAGTTCCTGGGCGATCAAAAATTACTAATAAATCTACTGTTTTGCCTCGTGCTTGCAGTTGTTGACTAATTTCGTAAGCAACAAGAGTTCCATAAGAATAACCACCAATGGAATAAGATCCGTGAGGCTGAACTTTCAAAATGTCTTCCAGATGGCGAGCGGCTAAAGCTTTAATAGCGTAAGCATTATCACTACCAAAAACGGCATAACCTGATTCTAGCAAGAAGAAAGGATATTCTAAACAATTTGCTAAAGGAAGAGCCTCTTGATAACTATTAGCGCAGTAAAAGAAAGGTTTTTTAAAATTATCTCTAGAGTGGATTTTTACCATGAAAGAGTATGGATGAGGTCGTTCTCCTTGACGACCCACAGTAATGGCTAAAAGACTCCGTTCTTGCTCTTCAGAAAGTTGGTATTTGGGAATATTGGGATCAGAGGGAGGTGTGTTATTTGCTTCCTTTATGGGAGGGTTGTTTGAAATATCTTCATTTTCAAGATAATGGGCTAAATCAGCAATAGTCATTAACTCAAAAAGAGCCGTGATCGGGAGTTTTTTCCCTAGTATTGTTTCGATTTTAGCTATAAGACTGACTGTCACCGAGGAATTGCCACCAAGATCAAAAAAATTATCTTTAACTCCAATGGGCTTGACATTGAGTACCTGTTCCCAGATTGCTGTCAGTTGTTGTTCAAGGTCATTTCGAGGTGGAATGAAAGTTCCTGTGATTAAATCTTCAGAGTCGATTACAGGAGTATTATCTTGAGGTTGTTGAGGAGATAAATTTCTAATTTCTGAGGGTATAGAAACATTAACAGTTGATTGAAACCAACAACTTTGTCTTTCAAAGGGATAGCTTGGTAACGAAATTAACTGGTAATAATCTGCACTATAAATCAAGTTCCAATCAATATTGTTATTTTCTAGCCATAAATTTCCTAGCTTGGTTAAAATTTGATGCCATAGTAAAGCATTACTCTCAACAAGAGAAGAAATCTCATGAGGTTGAGTAATCGTAGTTATATCTTGAATAATAGATAAGGTATCAATCTGACGCTGACGTTTGCTCGCTTTTTGAGTCAAGACTTTTGAAGTCGTAGAAGATTGAAGGAAATTTTCTAAATTTTCCTGTAGTTCCTTGAGAGATGAAGCGATGGTAAAAAGACCATATTGAAAGTGCGATCGCCCTACATTCGCACTATAACAAAGATTCCCTAAATCAATGTCTGGGTTTTGAGATAACCACACTAAGTAACGTTTGACAAGGGTTTGTAAGGCGGTGTCAGTTTGAGCAGACAGAGTGAACAGATGAAACGGTGCAGCGATAGGATGAATCGGCAGCGGTAATGGTGCTTCTTCTAATACTACATGAGCATTGGTTCCCCCAAAACCAAAGGCACTCACCCCCATCCGCAGAGGTTGCTCTGTCTGGACTAACGGCTCTAAGGTTTGTTGTACCCTTAGTCCCAGCTTTTCAAAATCAACAGCAGGATTGGGTTGCTGGAAATGGAGCGTGGGGAAAAGCTGACGATGGCGGAGGGAGAGGATGACTTTGATCAAACCCGCCATACCAGATGCTGCTTCTGTATGCCCAATATTGGTTTTGATTGAGCCAACCCGACAGGGATTATCCGCTGAACGCTGCTTTCCCAAAACTTTACCAATGGCTTTGAGTTCTAATGCGTCGCCAATAGGCGTTCCGGTGGCGTGAGTTTCGATGTAACAAATAGTTGCAGGATCAACCCCTGCATTTTGATAAGCTTGTTGGAGTAACTCAACCTGTGCTTGCAGATTGGGTGCGGTTAAATTATTACTGCGTCCGTTATTATTAACAGCATTTCCCTTGATAATGGCGTAAACGTGATCGCGATCTGCCTGTGCCTGAGCAAGGGATTTCAACACCACCATTCCCACCCCTTCACTCCTGACATAGCCATCAGCACGAGCATCAAACACTTTACAACGATTATCCGCAGCAATTAAACCAGCATTCTCAAATCTTTCTGTCCCATTCTCCACTAAAATCAGATTAACTCCCCCGGCTAAGGCTAAGGTAGATTCCCCCGTCCAGAGACTGTGACAAGCTCGATCTACCGCCACTAAAGCCGAAGAACAAGCCGTATCAACTGATAAACTAATTCCCCTGAAGTCAAAGAAATAGGAAATCCGATTTGCAGTCATTCCTCGCTGGTTTCCTGTCGTCACATTCAGATGTTCAATTCCTTGATCACTAATTAATCGAGAGTAGTCATTGCTGGCAATCCCGACAAAAACGCCTGTCCTACTTCCAGCCAAATTTTGAGGAACTTGACCTGCATCTTCTAGTGCTTCCCAAGCTATTTCTAATAGCAAACGATGTTGAGGATCAATCATCGCTGCTTCCGGGGGAGAGATTTTAAAAAAATCAGCAGCAAATTGATCAATATTTTCTAAGAATCCTCCCCAAATTGAAGAACTAGAATGATTTGAATTTCGTGATGAGTTAGTTATTGCATCAACCCCATTCTTGACTAATTCCTGAAAAGATTCTATGTTTTCAGCTTTAGAAAAACGACAGCTTAACCCAATAATTGCAATTGGTTCTTGATTCATATTTACAATTTCTTTCATGATTATTCTGTGACAATTCCCTGGTGTTTGATGTTTTTTTCTTCTTTTTCAGAAAGGCTTGGATAGGGCAGAAAATTCAAACGAATGATGCGCTTATCAGGAATATTATCAGTTACTGAATACACAGTTTCCCATCCTTGTTTAAAATCTCCTTTTAGGATACAAAACTGTTGAACAATAATATGATAAATTTCTTCAGCTATTTCTGGAGTTACAAAAATATTAGAATGAGTTTCTAAATCAATCTTCATCCATGTATGATCATTGTGAGAGTCTATTTTTGCAGTCCATATTCCTGTCAAATAGGAAACTAATTTTTCACAAACAAGAGCTTCATCAATTTCTGATTTCGAGAACCTATGTCCACATAGATTTAAGAATTTATCGCCTCTTTCCACTAGAGCTACTAAATTTGGCAAAAAATTACTCGCTGATCTCAAGACTTCAAGTAAGTTTTCATCTTTAGAGGTGAACTAAGTCAGAATTCAAGATAATGCTTTTTATTTCTTTCCAGTCTATCAAAATAACGTAGTCATCAAGAATATAACGGATGATTGGGATTCCTTGCCAACGAGTCACACATAAAGAACCCTCATAAGTTTCTAGAAAGGTATTAGATAAAGAAGCATGGAAAAATGTTGGAATTGCAGTTTTAAAACCTAGCTCATTAGCCAAATTTTTATTACGTGCCAGGAGTTTTCGCAAAGCAATGGTAGCTAAAGATTCGACACCAATCCCTCCGGTGTCAGCAGATCCATATATTGAAAATAGAAAAGGGTCTGTATCTGTTAAATTAGCTTTTTTTTGTAAAGTATCACGAACCGTTTCTGGAAATCCCTCTCCTGCTACTAGATATCTGAGTTTGTCAAGGGGTAGATATTGGTTTAACTGATTTGCTTTTAAATGCAGAAAACTGATTCTAGAACAGTTGGTATATAAAATAATCTGTTCTACTAAAGACTGCATTTTTTCAATGATTTCTAAAATCGCCTCAAGGTTTGCCCCTGGAGAAAATGAATAAAAGGGATAATCAACCGTTGCTGCAATACTTTGAAAAGCCCAATTCATTGAATCGCCTCCATTCCATCCTCCCAGCATTCCACCCATAATCACAAGAGTCTTTTTCTTATGAATTGAAAAGTTGCTTTCCAAAAACATCTTCAGATTGATGGGAGTTGCACGGTTATCTGTTTGGTTTCCCAACCAATAGCTTCTTCCCTTTCCTGATGTTCCTGTTGAACAAAAGATAGTATATGTGCCGTTATAGTCTGGATCAAGAAGTTGCTCAAGTGAGTAGGCTGAAATATAAGACTTCTTATCTGTTGTCGGTAAATTGTCTAATGATTCTCCTAGATTGACTCCCTTTTTATTTAGGAAATATTGATAAGCGGGAATAGAAGTTTGAGCGCGTTGAGCAACGGCTTCTGCCTTTTTCTTTGAACCTAATGTCTTTTTTGTAAATGGCTGATTCATTGTATTATGGATTCACGAATAAATTAATAGATAACAGGTTGAAAGGTTACGGGTAAAGTTTTTAAACCTCGTAAAGTGATACTTTCGCGCCAATCTAGGGTATCAGTAGCTAACTGAATATTGGGTAATTTCTGAAGTATTGCATTAATAGCAATTTGTCCTTGGACTCTAGCCAAGAAAGTACCCAAACAGAAGTGTATTCCCCCACCGAAAGGCAAGCTATAGTTTCTGCGAGTAAAGTCTAGTTGATCAGGGTTCGTAAACTGTTCTGGATCACGATTAGCTGCACCAATGCAGAGAATTACTTTATCCCCAGCTTGAATAGTTTTATCTCCCATTTCCAAATTTTCTGTCGCTAAACGCGCAATGACTTGGACTGGACTATCGTAGCGGAGTAACTCTTCTACTGCATTTTTAATCAAGTCTGGGTTTTGCTTGAGTTCAGCTAATTTATCAGGATGTTTCAATAGCGCCACCATTGCATTTCCGGTTAAGCTTTTCGTGGTTTCTTGTCCCACAATTAGCAGCATGATGCAGAAGCCAATAATTTCATCTTGGGTAATGCTCCTATCTTCATCTCTAGCTGCAATTAGACAACTAATTAAACCATCATTGGGTTGTTTCTCTAAGCGTGTCATCATTTCGGTGAGATAGTCTCTGGCTTTGATCGCCATCTGATTTTGCTTTTGATAGCCTTGTAAAGACATTGGTTGATCAAAAACAAAGAACAAGTCATAGGACCAACGAACCAGTTTAGGGTAGTCTTCGGGTGGGAGTCCCAAGATACGAGTCACAGTCATGGCGGGGAGTGGAGAGGCTAAGTCTTTGATGACATCCATCTGTCCTGTTGGTTGTACTTTTGCGAGTAGTTCATTCGCCATCGCCTGTATTTCAGTCCGCATCCCCTCTACAGTTGCAGAACAAAAAGCTTTACTTACCAGTTCCCGCAGACGGTTATGGTCGGGAGGTTCAAGGAAAAAGAGCCACTTATGAATGGTTTGAGCTAGGGGATCAAGATTCCCTTGCTTGAGGTAATGGCTTTTCTGGATCAGGCGTTGGGGTAAGTCATCCACTTGAAAACGAGAGTCTTTCAAAATAGCTTCCACATCGGCATAGCGAGTAATCACCCAAGCCTGGAGAAAACTGTAGTGAATGGGGTCTTCTCGACGCAGATACTCATAGGTGGGATAAGGATTTTGATGAAATTCCGCTTGGAAAGGGTTAAAGCGGATAGCGGTTGTCATGGTTATTAGTTCTTGAATTATAAGTTTAAACTAAAGCTGCTATTGGACTGGAGGGAGAAGTCATGGCTGTGAGAATCCGTCTTTCTCCTTGAAAAGGGGACTAAGAAACTTCTGTACTGAGATACTCGGTCAAAGACTCAATATTTGTATATTCCCAAAAGAGAGTGGGTTCTAACTCACACTCCAGCCAAATTGCCAATTCTCCCGTGAGTTCCAGCGCCACGGAGGAATCTAAACCATAGTGAGCAAAAGATTCTTCAGGATCAACTTCGTCAAGGTCTAGATGAAGAACGTCTGCAAGTTTGGTGATCAGCCAGTCTTGAATGGTTTCTGCGGTGGGTGCTATGTTCGGAATATCTGCTATTGGTGTTAAGGTTTCAGATAGATTAGGTTGCTGTTGCCATTCGCCAACTATATCAAGGGTTTGATTGAGAAATCCGGCTCGACAGGCGCGACGTTGGATTTTACCACTGGATGTCTTGGGAATACTGGCGGTTTTGAGCAAAGCCACCGCATAGACTTGTAAATCATGGTCAGCAGCTACCGCTTCACGGATTGCACCAACGACTTCATCCACATCCATCTGACGCAGATAACTCCGTTCCACTTCTTGGGTAATGACTAATTTTTCAAATCCATTGACATTTATGCTGAAAGCTGCACCACTGTCGGGACGTAAAGCAGGGTGAGATTGGAAAACGGTGTATTCAATGTCTTGGGGATAGTGATTGCGACCCCAGATAATAATGACATCTTTAATGCGTCCAGTGACAAATAACTCACTGTTGTGTAAAAAGCCTAAATCTCCAGTGCGGAGAAATTTACCTGTGGTGTTTTCCACAGATGCGCTAAATGTTTCTTGGGTAGCTGCTGTTTGATTCCAGTATCCCTGTGCCACACTTGGACTAGATACCCAGATTTCACCTACTTGGTTGTCTTCACAGGGAGTCAAGGTTTCTGGATTCACAATGAGGACTTTGGTATCTAGCCAAGGATATCCACAACCGACGATTTTTTTGACGTTTTGACTAGTTGGTAAAGCTTTGACAACTTGGTTTTGTTCTAAGGCTTCTGCTTCAACTGCTAAGACAGTTGGCTCATCTTTGAGGTTTACCCCTGTAATCATGAGGGTAGACTCTGCCATACCATAACAGGGATAGAAAAATTGAGGCTGAAAGCTACAGGAGATAAACTTTGTAGTAAATTGTTCTAAGGTTTCTGGACGAATCGGTTCTGCACCATTGTAGGCACTTGACCAACAACTGAGGTCTAATTCTTGTTGCTGTTCAGGTCTGATTTTCTGAACACAAAGTTCGTAACCTAAGTTAGGACCGCCGCTATGGGTGACACGATAGTGAGAAATGGCTTCGAGCCAGCGAATCGGACTTTGTAAAAAAGCGGCAGGTGGCATTAAAACCCCAAGACAACCTGTATAGAGAGGTTCAAGAATTCCATCCACCAAGCCCATATCATGGTAGTGAGGCAACCAACTCAGTGATACACTCTCTGGAGTCAGTTCAAAGGCTTTCTGAATGCTTTGGAGGTTATGCAATAAGTTACCATGACTGACCATCACTCCTTTGGATGTCCCAGTTGAGCCGGAAGTATATTGTAAGAAGGCAAGAGTATGGGGGGAAATTTCAGGGGGATGCCAGTTTTCTGGCTGCGGAATCAGGTTATCAGTGGCAATCCAGTCGAGATTTTGTATATCTGGGATGGCAACCTGTTTGGCTTTAATCTGGGTTAATAGAGATGCTGTGGTCAGTGCAATTGTAGCTTGAGCATCTGTGGCGATCGCATTGAGGCGAGGCAGAGAGTGATTAGGACGGGGAGGATGGACAGGTACAGCGATAATGCCAGCATAGAGACACCCCATAAAGGCTGTGATCAACTCTAAACCCGCAGGATAAACCAGCAAGGCTCGCTCTCCTGGTATGGCTACAGTTTGCAAATAAGCTGCAATATTTTGAGCTTGTTTGTCAAGTTTCTCATAGGTTAAATGAGCAGTTGCTGTTGTTCCATTTTCGAGGAAGGTATAAGCACGTTTTTGGGGTTGCTGGCGCGATCGCCCTTGAAGTAACTGGACTAAGTTAGATATTTCTAAATTCATCGTAGGGTAGTGTGACTTGAATCAAAAAGTGAGCAAAATTCTGAACTAAGACTTACGCATTGACAAAAAACATTATCTAAACCACGTCTACTTTGAAACCCATAGTTTTTTCTTAATCGGGTTTTATTCCTAAATCCTATACTCTTCCCTGTTCCCTGTTCCCTGTTCCCTTTTGAAAAACTCCAGTTCTCAACTTGGACGAGGTTTATGTGTTCTAGTAGATCATGCCATCACTATTTGGATAAGATAAAAAATACCACTTAGTAAGCTAAGTTTATCTCAGTACCAAGGTGAGCAAATTCGGCGCAGCCTCGTAAAAAATGGGATCAATAATGCGGTTAGCTGATGAAATTTGCCAAAATTGACATACAACTGGTAGGTGTGTCAATTTTAAGGTAAAAATATTACCATAACCATCCTTACTGAAATAACTTTACGGTTATGAAAAAAGCTGTCTACTGGATAATGGGTGAAAGGGCAGGGCGAACCATAGTTGGGACTTGGAACTGGTTATGGGGAATGCCTGTAGAGTCGGGTGGTAAAGTGGCTGTCGCAGTTGCTGAAGAATCTCTACAGTCAATGCAGGAAGCTGTTCAGAAACTAGCGGGAGCAGTTGCGGCTCAAGAAGGCGCTTATAAGACTGCTAAGCGCAAATATGAGGATAAAATTACAGAATTCAACACCTTAGAGCGACAAGCGATGACTGCTCAACGTATTGGCAATGAAGAAGCAGCGCGAATGGCCATGAGTAAGGCAATTCAAACGGAGCAAATCTTGCCAAAACTAGAGGAAATGGTTAAACAGGCGGAAATGGCGGTAAAAGCTTCTAAAGATAAACTCAACCGTGAACGGATGAAGCTAGAAAGCTACAAAGCCGATATGCAAAATATGAAAGATATGTCAGAGGTAAACGAAGCTCTGGCTATGATTGCCAAAGTTAATAACGAATTTGATATTGGTTCGGCTAAAAGTGACTTTGAAAAAGCTAAAGGTGCAGTTGAACGTCGAAATCTGAAAACAGAAGCTTTAGCAGAATTGTCAGAAAATCCAGCGGAAAAACTCCAGGCCGAAATTGAAAATATGACCTTAGATGACGAAGTTGCCCGTCGTTTGCAAAGGTTACAGGATTCTAAACCGAAACAACTACCGGAGTAAATAGAAGCTTATGAGTAAGAGAAGCGGACCGCCGCCTATTGTTTTTATCTTGATATTTCTAGGGCTTGTAGGTGGTGGTTACTGGTGGTTTTTCATGCGTAACTCTACCTCAACTCCGACAACCACACAGCCCAACAATAATCCTGTCAGTACAACTACTGAAGCTTTTCCACTCCCAACAACAGTAGCCAGTGGTACTACCGTTAAAATAGATGGTTCTACCAGTATGGTGACAATCAACCAAAGTCTCAAAAATGGTTTTGAGAGACAATTTCCAGGAACAACGGTGGGAACATCTGGAAATGGGACAGATAAAGGAATTCAGGATCTTTTAGCTGGTAAAATTGATATTTCCGCAGCGTCTAGACCATTGACAGCCCAAGAGCAAAGTCAGGGATTAAAGGCTGTGACTGTCACACAAGATGCGATCGCCATTATTGTCAGTAAAGCAAATCCTTTCAACCGAGGATTAACCAGCAGCCAAATTGCAGATATATTTCAGGGAAAAATTAATAATTGGTCAGCAGTAGGTGGTCCATCTGCAACTATCAACGTTATTAATCGCCCGGTAATTAGTGGCACACATCAAACTTTTAAAGAATTGGTCCTCAAAGGGGGTAATTTTGGGACTACATCCAATATTACTACACTGCCACGAGATGCCACAACTCCCTTAATTCAAGCTTTGAAAAAAGATGGAATCGGCTATGCAACCTTTGATCAAGTTGCTAATCAGCAAACCGTGCGCGTTGTTGCTATTGAAGGTTTGACTCCAGAAGCTGCTAGTTATCCTTATAAACGTCCATTGTATTATGTCTATAAAGACCCTGCTAATGTTGGCGTTCAAGCATTTCTAGGTTATGTAACTTCACCCCAAGGACAACAGGCTTTAGCATTAGGAAACTAATGTAGAAAAAAATAGGAAGTTAGGATGTGGGAGTTAAAGGTTAAAATAAGTTGCAACTCCTGTATTCTGACTTCTGGATTCTATTTTATTTATATTATCTTCTGTGACTAGAACTCGTGAACCCTTAATTAGTTTAGCACTGTATCACGCCTTTAAGTGGTCGGTGGTTAGTCCCATGTTACACGCTTACTTTCGGGTAAAAATTTATGGCGTGGAAAATGTCCCCCAAACCGGTCCAGTGTTGGTAGTGAGTAACCACGCAAGTTATTTTGACCCACCAATAGTTTCTAATTGTGTGCGTCGTCCAGTTGCATACATGGCTAAAGAAGAATTATTTAAAGTTCCCGTTTTAGCACAAGCAATTAAATTATATGGTGCTTACCCTGTGAGTCGGGGTAGTGCTGACCGTGCTGCTATCCGTGCGGCTTTAGAATGTCTTGATCAAGGTTGGGCTGTGGGTGTATTTTTAGAAGGTACTCGTACCCCTGATGGTCGCATTACTGACCCTAAAAAAGGCGCAGCATTATTAGCAGCTAAAGCAAAAGTACCTTTTTTACCCGTGAGTTTATGGGGTACTGACAAGATTTTACAACCTGGTTCATCTCTTCCCCGTGGAGTTCCCATTACTGTGAGAATTGGTAAACCAATTGATGCTCCTAGTTCAACTACTAAAACAGAATTAGAAGCTGTTACCCAAAAATGTGCAACTGTAATTAATGAAATGCACGATTTAGGGCGATAATAGCAAGTTTAGATTTTGGGTAAAAATTCAGGTGAGGCGATAAGATCCCCGACTTCTTTTGTTTATTGTGTCCATAAATGATAAATTGATCTGGTGAAGTCGGGGATCTGGGTATGAACTATTGCTATAACTGAATACTTACGATTTGGGATTATCAATTGTCACAGTGCAGACAGAATTTATCTACTCAGGAATATGCTTTAAGGATGTGGTGGATAATTCGGTAATTGTATATAGTTGAAGACTTATGTTGTTAACAACAATATCCCCAATTTCTTTAAGATAAATCCTAAATCTAAAATTGATATGAGTGGATTTGAAACCCGAAAAATCTGGCAGAGATTAAATAATTTAGTCTTAGTTCGCTTTTTACTTTTAGTTGCTTCTGGTTGGGCAATTGTACAGCTTTTGGATTATTTTCAAGCGGTGATAGTGGTTTTTTCATTGGCTGCAATTTTGGCGTTTTTACTTAACTATCCTGTAGACTTTCTCCGGCAATTTTTACCTCGTTCGGTTGCAGTTGTTTTAGTTTTTTTATGTAGCATAATGATACTTGGGGTGTTGATTATTAGTGTTGGTTTGACAGTTTTAGCCCAAGGACAACAATTAATTGATAGTATTTCCAGTTTTTTAAATTCTTTAGTTCCTTTCATCGAAAGATTAGAGGAATTTCTAAAAAGTCGTAATTTGCAAATAGATTTAAGTGTAATTGAAACCCAACTCCGTAATCAGGCTGTAACAACACTGGTGACTAGTTTAACTATTTTACAAAGTATACTCACTAATTTTATCACTTTTGTATTTATTGCTGTTGTCGCTTTTTTTATGTTATTAGATGGCGAAAAATTATGGGAATTTTTGATTAAAATATTTCCGCAAAATCGCCGACAAAGATTTACAAATATCATCAGACGCAGTTTTCTAGGTTTTTTTCGTGGTCAATTATTATTAACTTTATTTTTGACAACTTCTACATTTATAGTCTTTTTATTATTTAATGTAAGATTTGCTTTATTATTGTCACTGATAGTAGGTTTTCTAGACATGATACCTGGGATTGGTGCAACATTAGGAGTTAGTACAATTACGTTAATTATTCTATCACAAGATGCTTGGTTGGCATTAAGGGTATTGATAGCTTGTGTGATTCTCCAGCAGATTCAAGATAACTTAATTGCTCCACGAGTTATGCAAGGAACAATGAATCTCAACCCGGTAATAGTATTTTTCTCTTTATTAGTTGGTGCTAGAATTGCTGGTTTATTAGGTGTTTTTATCTCTATTCCTATTGCGGGAATAATTGTAGCTTTATTGGAAATTGATGAAATGAAATCAGAAGTTTAGTGATTGGTAATTAATAATTAGTAATTGGGAAGAAGAGTTTTTTAAAATCACGAATTATTTTACTCAAATGGATAAATAATGTATAATCTTGATTATACGAATATGATGGTTTAACTATGTCTGATTTAAAAGAAACATTAAAACAAAACCTAGATGAAGCCGAATGGGATTGGTTAGTTCCCCATGCACAAAAAGATACGATAATTGTGGTAGCAGATGGTTTAGATTTGCTGGATGTGGGAGAAGCGATCGCTAGTGATAATATTCCCACTGTCCAAAATTGGATTGATGAACAATTATTAGCTAAACCCTCACCAGAACAGTTGGGAGAATGGAATAGCGATCGCACTAAACGGTTTAATGCTTTGATTGTTGAACCTTATGTTTTAGTGCAAGAAAAAGCCGTTTTATGACTCGACAACCCCATGATCAACTAGCAAAAGAATATCTAGAGGAATTATTAGCACCTCTAGGTAATGTCACTACTAGCAAAGATGTAAAAAGCGAAGTTCAAGAAATTGATGTTTGGTTTGTTCCTACAACAAAATCAGAAAATTCAGAATTAGGAATTTTAGGAAAAATGGCGGTTACAAGCTGCCTTTTTGAACCTTATCGCAATGCACCTAATGAAATAGAAATTAGGAGTTGTTTGTTAAAATTGTATAGTGTTCAAGGTGAATTGTTAAGACAAGCGAAAAGAGAAAAACGTTCTCTATCTGAAGAAGAATTACCTTGTTTATGGATTTTAACACCAACCTGTTCTGAAAAAATCCTCAACAGTTTTGGAGGAAAAGCAAAAGATAACTGGGAAAAAGGAGTATATTTTCTCCCCAAAGCTTATAAAACTGCCATTGTTGCCATTAACCAATTATCCATTAAAGAGGATACACTATGGTTAAGGGTACTAGGAAAAGGCAGAACTCAAACGGAAGCTATTACCGAAGTAGTTCAACTCTCAAAAGAGAATGATAAATGGAACAGACTGGTGGAAATTTTCGCATCTTGGCGGAAAAATTTAGAATTGAATAGTGATGTCAATGATGAAGAGGTAAAGGAGTTAATTATGAGTTTATCACCTGCGTATCTTAAACAACGGGAAGAATGGAAACAAGAAGGTAAAGAAGAAGGACGACAAGAAGGACAAAAAGACGGACAGCGTTTGATGGTAGAGAGTTTGTTAGCAGTCCGTTTTGGTAATTTAGATGAGGAGTTATCTGTGATTGTAACTCGGATGATGGAACTTTCTTTGACAGAGAGAACCCAGTTATTGCTTAATTTATCTAATATTTCCCGTGAGGAATTATTAGCTAGGTTTAAAGTTGATTAGATGTTCTGAAAAAACTATGTAGAGACGTTTCATACAACGTCTCTTTAAACTAATATTGAAAGTTTAACAACAAGCATCTGCTTAATAATTCATAGTTCATTTCCCTTACGAATCTACGAATTACGAATTATTAATTACTTTCTTTGTCTTGGTGATTCAAGATTGCTGGACTAACTGAATTATTATTACGCACCATTTGACTAACTTGTCCAATTAAGTCTCCTAATTTACCTTCATCTAACAAGGTATTAATTAAGGAAAGTCCGCTAGTGGATAATAGCAACTTGTTAATATCTTGACTGCCACTACTACCATTTGCACCAGGGAAAGAATAAATCCGAGTATCTCCTAAAACTCCTGGTTGTGGTGCTAAAGCAGAAACAATTTCTGGGAGTTTATCCGCTAATTCTGGCCAGATAGTTGTGAGCATTTTCGCACTCAAATTAGCGTTACTAATTGTATTTTCAGCCGCAATTTTAGCTTGAATACCTTCAGCTTCAGCTAAGGCTTTATCACGGTTAGCATCTGCAAGAGTACGAATAGCTTCTGCTTCTAATTCTGCTGCTTCTTGGGCAATTTCTGCTTGACGACGACGACGGAAAGCGTCAATTTCCACAACGTTGCGATCGCTAATACTCCGTTCTTGAGCTTCCCTTTCTGCTGCAATTAAAGACAAGCGTTTGGTTCGTTCAGCTTTTTCAACTTCACTTGCTGTTTTTACAGATTCTTCAGCTTTAGCTTGTTCTGCTTGAGCAACAAAACTTTCACGTTTTTTGTTAGCAATTGCTATGGCCACATCTTCTTGAGCTAACCTTGCTACTCTTTCAGATTCTGCTATCTGAACTTGCGCTTTCAACTTTCCAGATTCTACACTTTGTTGACGAATAATTTCTGCTAATTCTGCTTCTTGCTTTTGCAAAGCTTGTGCTACTTTTAATTGTTTATTCCGTTCTTCTAAAGCAATATCAGCTTCAATTTGGCTTTGTTGGAGGGATAACTTTCTGCGAATTTCTTCCTCTTCCACTGATTTTTCTTGCAAAATTTTGGTACGTTGTACCGTTGCAGCTTCTCTATCTTTAGACTCTTGAATTTCCCTTTCTCTCTGTGCTTTTAGTGCTTCTACTTGCAATTTTTGAGATAGTTTAGCACTTTCTTGTTCTTGGGCAATTTGCAATGATCTTTTTTGAGCATCCAGTTCTTTCTGCTCAATTGTCACCTGTGCTGATAATTCAACTTCCCGTTTTTGTTGCACTGAACGTTGAATAATTTCCGTTCGCAAACGTACACCTTGAGCATCAAAGAAATTATCAGGATCATAGGTAACACTTTCTAATATTTCCGAAATGGCAATATTATTTAGGGTTAATCCCACTTTCTTCAAATCTGTACCCACTAAGTTTAAAACTTCCTGAGCAAAACCTAATTTATCAGAATCAATTTCAGCTAAATCCTTGGTTTTAGCTGCGGCTCTAATTGCGTCATCTGCTCTTTTTTCTAAAGCATTTTTGATGTCTTCAGGATTAATTTTAGTACCATTTTGTGATAGTCTGGCAGCAGCAGTCAAAACATCATCTTCGGAAGCATTAATACATACATAAAAAGTAACTCTGATATCTGCTCTCAGATAATCTTTGGTACGCACAGCCATTTTTCCAGTGCGTTCTACATCAATAGAAATTTCCCTCAAAGGTACTCTTGTTAACTGATGAAATCCCGGTAAAACAATACAACCACCATAGAGAATTACCGCTTTCTTTTTAGTAAATAATCCCCCCGTTCTCACAAAAGCTTCGTTATTGGGTGTGACTACATAAACTCTGGTATAAGCAAACAAGCTTAACAACAGCAGTAAAACTAAGGTAACAATGACACCAGGAAATACTATTCCCCCATTTATTTGGGCTAAAGTCGGCTGAGTTGAAAGCGGAAATGTGGGAGTAATTGATCTTGTATATTCCTGCTTTGATTGTACCTTAAATGATGATATTTCCGGCACATTAACAGTTGGTAGAGCCTGGATAAATGTTAACCAAAAAAGCATTTTCTTTTCCTTCAACTAAATTTAATTTTTAGAGTTTGAGCTATTTAACCAATGTTCCTCATCTACGCTGTCTTTAGCAATTACTAGATAAATTTGCTGTTTAAGTTCAATTACTATCACTTTTTCTCCCCGTTGTGGTGCGATAGTTGCCCAATCTGGGATAACAGCATTAATAGTCAAAAAATTACCTTTGGGATCGAGAATATCTACCTGACCAATTTTGCCTAAATTTTCCGCAGGAATATAGACAGAATTAACATTACCAATGCAACCAACTAGGCGATCGCTACTGGCATCTTCACTAAATTCAGCAAACATTTTACCAATTGGTTCAGCTATCAATCTACCCATGAATAAACTGATAATTAGGGAAATAAACAAGATAGTTATCCCAGTTAAATTAATTTGTTGATTGGCCGCAATGTCACCGATCCAAACATTTAACATCCAGCCAATGACACCCCACAGACTTAAATCTGTGGCCAACAATAACAACAATGGAGCTTTACCAATACCTGCCCATCCGAGAAAGTTTCCAAAGCTCACATCGCTGTCTGTTTCCACATCTAAATCTGCATCTGCATCTAATTCTGCTTCTCCCCCTCCCATGAGAATCATGAACAAAAAAAGTAGTATTCCTGTGATCAGGAAAATCCAATAAGGTAAGTTAGCTGGACTAAACAGCATATTTTTTCCTGCAAGATATGTAGCAGGTATTTTTATATTCTTGTTTGAATATATCTTATTCTCTTCTCTAGAGAGATGTCAATATTATTTTTTTGATTTTTTAGGATTAATTAACTTTATTAACAACTTAACTTTATTAAGATTAAGAATATTAACAAAATAGATAATTAAAGTTTGACTCTTGATAAATAAGGTGACAGAAATTAACGAAAATCCTGATCCAGATGAATTTTTGTAGGGGTTTAGCAATGCTAACCTCTACCCATTCAAACCATATTAAGTTAAACTATATATAAACTAATAAATTTAATAAATGCCAGGGTCTTAATCAATTTCATGACACGACAACCTCATGACCAATTTGCCAAAGAATATCTAGAAGAATTATTAACCTCTCTAGGTAATGTCAAAACCAGCAAGGATGTAAAAAGCGAAGTTCAGGAAATTGATGTTTGGTTTGTTCCTACAACATCCTCATCTGAAAAATCCGAATTAGGATTATTAGCCAGAATGGCAGTTACAAGCTGTCTATTTGAACCTTACCGTAATGCTCCCAGCGAAATAGAAATTAGAAGTTGTTTGTTAAAATTGTATAGCATTCATGGAGAGTTGTTAAGACAAGCGAAAAGAGAAAAAAGTTCTCTAAAAGAGGCGTTTTAGTCAAAGTCTCTTTAAATAAAATCAAGCTGACAGAACTTACTTACTGGAAATTCTTGTATTTTGACGCAACAACATGGAAGTGAATAGTAATCTAAAGTTATGACGTAATCACTTTCCAGATTTTAGGTTTTTTACTCAGTATTTTGTTGTAACCAGAGATTCATTTTCTCTTTCAATCTTCATCATCAGAATCTTCTTGTAAAATACGACTATTCAATCTTTCATATTCATCCTCTAGTAGCCACATTTTAGCGGCTTCATAATTGTCACTGCTAAAGATAATTTTATAGTTTTGTGCAGGGTTATGAATACAGAATTTTCCTGATTGTTCTTTGACTAACATCAGAATATAAGGAGGAGATATTAGAGTATCTACCCAAATTTCTGCAAACTCCCATTCAGTTTCTTGGTCTGATGTTTGAGTGATTTCAGTAGCTTGTACGGGGTTTTGTGCGAGGTATGACATGATATTTGCCTGTAGTTTTCTTAATTTTTATTTCACCGTAATGCAGGGGGATTCGAGTACCGTCTGCTTTTAGTATATAACCAATTTGTTCGGCAAAATATAATCCATATCGCTCATATTTATCTTCTGTATCTTCTATTCCTGTAGGTTCTCCTCTAAGTTTTATTTCCGATGCAACTCTTTCCATTGTTTGTTCATCGTTGAAGAGAAAAGCCATTCCTTCGGTTTCAAGTTCTCTTTGGGATTTTTTTGTTCCAGGAAGATGTTTTTCAATAAGACTGGTTCTGGATTCTAGGGTAATTTCACGATCAATTCCGCTCATTTTGTATGGTGTGATGCTAGGAAGCCGAATATTACGACTATCTTCGAGATATTCAATACCGTTTTCTTTGATAAGTTTAGCATAGTGGTTGGAGAGAAGGTTGAGTTTAGGTTGTAGCATATCTGAATAAACCCTCAGTTTTTACGACTCATTCATCATTACAAAAGTCACAAATTAATAAAATATCCAAAAAATATCAATTAAATATCAAATTAATATCAATTAAATAAAAATATTCAATTTCATCAAAAAATATTGCCAGATAATATTATTTTTTGTTATGCTGAATTCATGTATATGTAGTAACAATGTCTATTATGGAACTAATTGACGTAACACCCGAAATAAGAAGATTGTTTCTAGAACAAGCTGCTGATAAACGTGGAATTGTTAAACAACAGAGAACTCTATTCTTTTCTAGATTTGATTATCAAAACGCCGAACTTAAAGATACAGAGATATTTAGACAGATGAATATCGAGGAATATCAATTTCCTACACAGCGCAAATATTTACGTGAAATTTGCAAGCAGCTAGGTTTTCACAAATCTGGACGAGGAGCAAGTTCTAAAGGTGAATCACCCTGGGAAAAGGCTTTTAATTGGTTATGGAATGAAGAATTTAATGAATGGTTGAAGTTACAACAAAATCCTAATATTCAAATACCCATTTTAAATGATGTTAACTGGTTACAAGTCTGTCACACAAAACTAGAAAACCAACAACAAGAAATCAGACGGAAAGCTTCAGCAATGGGATTTGAGTTAGATTTTCCACCTGTACCACTTGGTTTAGTAGAACGCAAACAGCAACAACGACGAGATGAGGATGTTGATAGAAGAGACGTTTATCAGTTAGAAAAAGAAGTCATTGCTAAAATTTACGAACATAATGATTTTCTAGAACAGGTAATAAATCAAAATCCTACTGGGAAAAACAAGCATATCGCTATAGTTGGAGAACCGGGAGCAGGTAAAACAACTTTATTAAGTGCTGTTGCTTCATATATCAAACAAGAAAATAAAGAGTTACCCATTTTTATATCTCTTGGTAGCTTGGAAAAGATGACATTAGAACAATATCTACTCGAAAAATGGCTACCTCATGCAATGAGATTAGTTAATCAAGATTTTAAGCCTACTTCAGAAATAGAGGAACAGCTAAAGTCACGCTTTTATAAAAGTGATGTTTGGTTGCTGTTAGATGGTGTGGATGAAATGGGAGAATTTTCACCAGGAGAAGCATTAAGGAAAATTTCTCAAGCACTGACAGACTGGTTAGGACAAGCGCGAGTAGTTTTGACTTGTCGGTTAAATGTTTGGGATGCAAGTCTTACTAATAATGAATTACCTGGTTTTGATACCTATAAAACTCAGCAATTTAAACCTGAAGATGTTGATAAATTTATTGAAGAATGGTTTAAATGTGATGAGGATAAAATACAGCGTGGTGATGAACTAAAGGCAAAATTACGAGAACCAGGAAAAGAGCGTGTTTATGAATTAGTTACTAATCCTTTACGATTATCTCTTTTGTGTCAGATTTTTTATCAAAGTAAGCATAGTGATTTACCAGAAACTAAAGCAGAACTTTTTGGTTTATACACTCGTCATCTTTATTATTGGAAGCGTGAATTAGTACCTCAAAATCTAACCTATACTTTAAAACAAGAATTACATCAAGCATTAGGTAGATTAGCTTTAGCAGGAATTAACAGTGATGCTAGATTTCGTCTAAATGAAAGTTTAGCAGTTCAAGAAATGGGTCAAGATTTATTTAATTTAGCTTGTGATGTAGGTTGGTTAAATTTGGTAGATAGAGATGCAAGTAGTGAAGAAGCTGTTTATGCTTTCTTTCATCCTAATTTTCAGGAATATTTTGCAGCTTTAGCGATTGATGATTGGCGTTATTTTTTAAATCATATTCCTAATAATCCAGAAAAAGGAATATACCGAATTTTTGAATCAAAATGGAAGGAAGTAATTTTATTATGGTTAGGGATGCTGAACATACCAGAAATTTTAAAAAGAGAATTTGTATCTGAATTGTTAAATTTTCAAGATAGCTGTGGAGGATTTTACTCATTAAAAACAGAATTTTTGGCAGTGGAATGTATTCAAGAATATAGAGATTATTCAGAAATCGACTTTGAGATCATAATAGCCAAAATTATTAAGTATGCTTTTGGTTATTTTGACAATCGGCAGCTACATTGGTGCTTTTTCTTACGACCACTTGTCCAGGAAGCTAGAAGGATAATACAAGATAAAATATCAGTACAAAAAATAAAGAATCATTTACTTAAATTGCTTGAGAATTGTTCAGATTCACGTGTTCGCTGGGACATTGCTAATACTTTAGACCGGATTGGAGTTGGTAATAAAATCATAAAAACAATTCTTGCCGCTAAAGTTACTTCAAAGCTTAAGCCATATCAAAGTGAAGCTGTTAACAAATTAGTTCATATAATTAAATCATCAAATACTATTAATTATCCATCTCAAACTAATTTAGAATTAGAGATAAATAAAAATTTAGAATTATTTGATTTTTCTGCCCTCGGATTTAGGGAATTAATTGATCAACTTCAAAACTCTGAAGATTGGTTTGTAGTTGTAAGCGTCACTGAGCAGTTAAAAAACACAAGAAAAATCTCCCAGTTAATGGCTATTGTTAAACTGTTCAAACCTGATATTGTAGATTTACAAGAGTATTTATCATATGAATTAGAAAATAAGCATTTTCGCTATCAATATATTTATGACATTGTATGGCATTGCGCTCAAAACATGACTTATCCTGATTTTTACCGCGCTTGGCACGGTGAACCATCCCCACTTCAAAACCTAGAAAACCAATTTATAGATACCCATTCTCTCCTTTCCCAACTCGAACCTACTCAAAAAACTGCCTGTATTTCCATCATCAACACAGCAAATATTCAACTTAGTGATAACGAACATGAATTAGTAAAATTACTCTGTACGAGAATTTGGAGAGAAGGATTAAATTTACCTGCTAAAAATATACCAAAAATCTCAGATGTAGCAGATTTGGAACGAGAACTTTTAGAAATGACAGAGGACGTTTTACAAAAACAATTCTTAGCTTTGGTATTTAATGAAATTGAACCAAAGGAAACGCTAATTAATATCTGTCGTAAGTTAGCAAATGCGGGAGAAATTCATATTGCTTTGATCACAAAACAACCTCTAGAAGCACCATTAAAAGGGTTTCCACCAAATCAACCTACTTTACTTAGTGCAATTCAAACATGGATTAGTGAAATTGATTAAATAATGAAAGCGTATTAAGATGTAGATAAATTTTATGCAACGCTTCTAAAAGAAAACAAGAGCCATAAAAATTTCATTCTCAAAAACTTCACTTTCTTGCAACCAGAATTGTTACCATAGTTTCAGATTAGATAGTGAAGCCTTGATCCAGTCTGAAACCTTAGAATTACTAGAATGGCATCGCCTTTGCCAGCACCTTTCCACCTTTGCGGCAACTAAGTTAGGGGCGATGGTTGCCCGTGCCTTGCCCATCCCGACAACTCAAGCGGAAAGTACAGAGTTGTTAGCGCAAACTAAAGAAGTCTATCAACTGGAAAGTCGGCTTACGCCTG
Organism: Anabaena sp. UHCC 0451; assembly: GCF_034931405.1. Taxonomy (NCBI): domain Bacteria; kingdom Bacillati; phylum Cyanobacteriota; class Cyanophyceae; order Nostocales; family Nostocaceae; genus Anabaena; species Anabaena sp. UHCC 0451. The sequence goes on from NZ_JAYGHA010000004.1 coordinate 109,142, forward strand.
GGTTATCCTTTGAAGGTATTCAAGATATTGGCGACTCCCTAGAACGTGCAGAACTGCAAGGGATTTTGTCTGGGCAGGAACTGTTAGCAATAGCTACAACCCTGTCCGGTGCGAGAAATTTACGTCGGTTGATTGATAATCAGGAAGATGTACCCATATTAACTGAGTTAGTCGCCGAGTTGCGGACTTACCCAGAACTAGAGCAAGAAATTCACCGTTGTATTGATGAACGGGCGCAAGTTACAGACCGTGCTAGTCATAAATTAGGGGAAATTCGCGAAGATTTGCGAAAATTACGCAGTCAAATTACTCGTAAACTGCAAAATATCATTCAGGTAAAATCGGGAGCATTACAAGAGCAGATTATCACCCAAAGGGGCGATCGCTATGTAATCCCTGTAAAATCACCACAAAAAGATGCAATTCCTGGTATTGTTCACGACACATCCACCAGCGGCGCAACTTTGTATATCGAACCTAATAGCATTGTGCCGATGGGCAACCAACTGCGCCAAGCTATCAGAAGAGAACAAGCTGAAGAAGAAATCATTCGTCGCCATTTAACAGAGCAAGTCGCCGCAGTTAAACCTGATTTAGAAAAGTTATTAGCAATTGTCACCACCTTAGACATAGCTACAGCCAAAGCTAGGTATAGTTTCTGGATAGGTGCAAATCCTCCCAGGTTCGTAAATCGTCAAGAACAGGAAATAATTACTCTGCGGCAATTACGGCATCCTTTGTTAGTTTGGCAACAACAGCATGAACAAGGACATCCAGTAATTCCCGTTGATTTACTCATTAGTCCCCACATCAAAGTAGTGACAATTACCGGACCAAATACTGGTGGTAAAACTGTAACTTTGAAAACTTTGGGATTAGCTGCCTTAATGGCTAAAGTGGGTTTATTTGTTCCTGCGCGTGAACCAGTAGAAATGCCTTGGTTTGACCAGGTTTTAGCCGATATTGGGGATGAACAATCTTTACAACAAAGTTTATCTACTTTTTCCGGGCATATTCGCCGCATTAGTCGGATTTTAAATGCTTTGGGGACTGGTGATCGGGGACTGGTGACTGGTGACTGGGAAGAAGAAAAGGCAGAGGAACAGGGAGCAGGTAGCAGAGGAGCAGAGGAACATGAAGTCAGACAAGCAGGAATCTCTGACGCTGACCGGGGGAGCAGGGGAGAAAATTCTTTCCCAATCCCCAATCCCCAGTCCCCAATCCCCAATCCCCAATCCCTAATCCCCAATCCCCAATCCCTAGTTTTACTTGATGAAGTGGGTGCGGGTACTGATCCGGTGGAAGGTAGTGCTTTAGCGATCGCATTACTGCAATATCTAGCTGATCATGCTCAGTTAACTATTGCTACCACCCACTTTGGAGAATTGAAGGCTTTAAAATATGATGATATTCGCTTTGAAAACGCCTCAGTAGAATTTAACGAAGCCACCCTTTCACCAACTTATCGGCTGTTGTGGGGTATTCCTGGACGTTCTAATGCCTTAACTATTGCTTTGCGCTTAGGCTTAAAACCAGAAGTGGTAGAAGCAGCAAAAAGCCAAGTAGGAGAAGCCACGGACGAAGTTAATCAGGTAATTGCTGGTTTAGAAGCACAACGTCGCAGTCAAGAAACCAAAGCCGCTGAAGCTCAAGAATTATTAAAGCAAGCCGAGAAATTATACAAAGAAGTTTCTCGAAAAGCCACAGCTTTGGAAGAAAGAGAAAAAGATTTACGTGCTTCTCAAGAAGTCGCAGTACAGCAAGCAATTATCCAAGCCAAAGGAGAAATTGCCCAAGTAATTCGGCGTTTGCAACAAGGAAAAACCACCGCTCAAGATGCCCAGCAAGCTACTAAATCATTAAGTGAAATTACCGAAAAATATCAACCTGCACCACCACCCAAAGCCAAACCAGGGTTTATGCCCAAAGTAGGCGATCGCATCCGTATCCCCAAATTAGGGCAAACAGCGGAAGTGTTAACCGCCCCTAATACAGATGGAGAGTTCAGTGTGCGCTTTGGCATCATGAAAATGACAGTGCAATTACAAGATGTAGAATCCTTAGACGGGCAAAAACCAGAACCCATCAGCAAACCCAAAGCAACACCAGCAGTTACCCCACCACCACAACCAGCTTTAGCCATTCGCACCTCAAAAAATACCATTGATTTACGCGGAAAACGAGTAGCTGATGCCGAATATATCTTAGATAAAGCCATTTCTGAAACTGATGGACCATTGTGGATTATTCATGGTCACGGTACTGGTAAGCTAAAACAGGGAGTCAACGCATTTTTGCATCAACACCCCAGAGTCAGTCACCACGAACCAGCAGCACAAGCCGATGGTGGTAGTGGTGTCACTATTGCTCATGTTGAATAGGTGACAGGGAACAGGTGACAGGTGACAGGAGTTATTTATTTTGGATTTTGGATTTTGGATTGTTTTTGTTAACTCCAATCTAAAATCTAAAATTTTTCTCCCCAGTCCCCAGTCCCCAGTCCCCAGTCCCCAGTCCCCAGTCTTCACCAAAGCCTCATATTGAGACAAGAAATTTTCATCTAAAGTAAAACTAAGACAACTGTTGTTTATTAAACTGATTTAGAGCTATATGACAAGAAAGCAATTTTCAAGCTTAATGGTTTGTTTCAAAAAGGGTAACAGCAACAGCCTTTATTCCCCTGATCACCTATGCTAAAAGTTATGCAATCGGCCGCCAATTTAGCCACATCGAATTCCCAGTGGGAGGAGTTAAAACAATTTTCGCCTCCAAACTCAGTTCAATGGGACAACATTAAAACCCAGTTAGATTTGGTGTTATTGGCACTAGAAACTTTAACTGACATTGGATCTGAAGCTATGCTGTCTGCGGCAATTAATCTCCAGTTAGAGTCTAAAGTACCAGATCGAGTGGCCTTATGGCGACTACGGCAATCTAACCCCATCCGCAAAGGTCAAGGAGGGCGAAAAAAACTAGACGTGGAAGAGGCAAAATCCCTGGTGATGATTACCTGCTATCTTGCCAAACAACATCAAGAGTTAATTCGCCGTGCAGTTGGTCTATTAGAAAAAATAGCCGCGAACAACCAGGAACCTCATCAAAATGCTTTACTGGGAGATTATATTGATGCTTTCTGCAACACCTATCAAGAACGGATGGAAGAAGATGAAAAAATCTCTACCGATTTGTTGACCAACTTAGCAGTAAAACTGCTGATAGATTTACTTTTTTATAGTTCCCCTAATGGACACCGCCGCTTGTGGTTAACATTATTGGATCGTTCCACCAAACAATTTTAGATTTTAGATTTTAGATTGGAAATACTCATCCAAAATCCAAAATTCTCTTTTGTCCCCATTGCCATTTTTGCCATGCCTGGATCAAATTCTGTAATTCGTCGCTACACTCCCCCCACTTGCACATTAGAAATCTTGGCGCAAAGCTCACCTTTATCACGTTGGATGGGGCAAACTGTCCTCAATCAATTAGATTTTAAACTTCACTTTGATGATCCGGCACTACCAGAAGAAGGTAAAGTACCAATTCAGGGCGATCGCGATCAACTAGAAGCTTTGTCTAATGCTGTCACCAACTACGTTCAGCAAATTCTCCAAAAATCAGCAGATAGCTTTTGTTTGACTTCTTTAGAATCATCACAATTAAACACAATATCTGAGCAGCCAGAATTAAAAGATGTTGACTCTACTCCATCATCATCTAAAACCATAAACTCTTCTAGTATGGGAATTCTAGAGGCAACAATTTATTTAGAATCCAGTGATCATTTAACTCATAAACTATATCTCGGTTCTCTAGCAAACCAAAAATCAGGACCTATAATTCAACTTACTCTGTTGCAACTATTCGATTTGGCAACTGCCTTAGATGAATACAAAACCGATGTCATCACATTACCAAATCTTAAAAGTGAGAATTCTATTTCCAGGTTTCCTGCTTGGACACCTATAGCGGCAATGTTAGCATTAGCTGTAGGTTTAACTCCTTTAACCTGGCAATATGCCAATAACATCAAGGAAAATCACGAGAAAACAGCTAAAAATCCAACTTCAGCTACAGAAAAAGTTGCTCTCGAACCAACACCATCTCTTAATTTAACCAGTCCTCAAGCACAACTGAATTCCCCCAATAATTTACCTTCACCCCCTAGTGGTAATGATATTATACAGCTACCTAATTTAGATCCTCCCGCTCCACCTGCCGATATCACTTTAGATCCAAAACCTCTTTCTTTTCCTAATTCCACTGTCCCAGCTACAGTTAACATACCACGACCAATTAAGCCCCTTCCTCCTAATAATCCAATTCCATCAATAATATCTAGTTCTCAACAAAACTCTACAGGTGTAATTAACCAAACTAATATTCCTTGGACTACAGGTCAAAATTTACCTTCTAGAAGTAACAGTAATATCTCCTCTATTCCTAAGTCTGTTTCTACTTTGCCTAATGACATTCAAAGTCAGATTCTTCCCCAAATATCCTCTCAATTAGAGTCACAGCAATTAGAGCAAGGTGTTAATTCGGCAACTCCTTCCTTTTCCGATAAAAATGATTTAGTGGCAAAATTGCGATCGGCAAAACAAACATCCTTACCTACGGAAGTTGCTGCCAAGGAAAACGCATCATTTGATGTACCTCAAGTGGCAGAAGCTAGAGCATTTTTGCAAAAAAATTGGCGACCACCTGCAAAATTTTCCCAAACACTAGAGTATAGTTTGATGTTGGGTATTGACGGCACTATTGAACGTATTTTGCCCTTGAATAAAGCCGCTAGAGAATATGTTGATCAAACTGGTATACCAGAAATTGGTAAACCCTTTGTTTCTCTGAATAAAAACGGACAAAATCTCAAACTTCGAGTTGTCTTAAGTCCAGATGGCAAGGTGCAAACGTTTCCAGAAACACCATAAATACCCCTAGTACCGCTTCGCGGAAGTCAAAAATCAAAAGTCAAAAATATTCGGTCGTCAGCTTTTTAGCGATTGAGAATGGTTGGTTTATTTACGCCGTGCTGTACTAGATAAGTTACCCGACTTCTTGAAGAAATCGGGAGTCTCATGCTAACAATCGATTTCTGCTTTCAATACTGTTGTATCATTAGTATGTGAAATTTTAAACCCGAGTTTTTCACACACTCGTTGCATTCCTAAATTATCAGCCAAAATATCAGCAGAGATACAGCAGATTTTTTCATTTTTACCTACTTCTATTAATCTCCTGAGTAATTCTGTTCCTAAGCCTTGACATTGAAAGCGATCGCCCACCAGCATAGCAAATTCGGCAGCATTATTGCCATGTAATTTACTCAATCTTCCCACCGCTAAAATTTCCGTTTCTTTGGTTTCGGGGTTTTCATATTCTGCGACTAATGCCATTTCTCGATCATAGTCAATAAAACAAATTCTAGTTAGTCGTTCATGGGCAATACGTTGACTTAATTTAATTAAGTGAAAATAACGTAAATACACACTTTCTTCTGATAGTGTTTTGTGAAATTTGACTATCAATGGTTCATCTTCAGGACGGATGGGACGGATAATAATTGGTGTCCCATTTTTTAATGTCCAATTACTTACATATTGGTGAGGATAAGGACGAATGGCTAATTTCGGTAGTTGATGATCTTCCACCTCAACAGGATGTAAAACTATCCTCCCATCTAATGCTATTAAACCACCAGGATGATCAGGAGTAGGAGGAATAGCTAATAAAGGATTAATATCAATTTCTTTAATCCCTCTTTGTTCCACAACTAATTGACTAAATACTACTAACAATTCCTCCAAAGCAGCCATATTGATACTTTCTCTACCCCGCACACCTTTTAAGGCTTTATAGATTTTAGTTTGTTCCATCATTCTTCTTGCTAGGGTAGTATTTAAGGGAGGAAGGGCAATTGCACTATCTTGAAAAACCTCTACTAATTCTCCTCCAGCACCAAATAATAATACAGGTCCAAATTGCGGATCTAAACTACTACCAATAATCAATTCATAACCGCTGGTTTTCACCATTTTTTGCACGGTTACACCTAGGAAATCTTCAGGTTTTGCTTTTTCAAATACCGAAGTTTCTATTAAAGAATATGCTTTTTTTACAGCTTCAGGATTTCGCAAATTTAACTGCACACCTCCCACGTCTGTTTTATGGGTAATGGTTTGGGAATATAATTTTAAAACCACTGGATAACCGATTTTTTCAGCACATTCTACCGCTTCTTCTACATTTTTAGCAATACTTCCAGCTACGACAGGAATACCATAAGCTGCTAAGATTTCCTTAGATTCAAATTCGGTGAGAATAGTTCTTCCTGCTTTCCTAGCATCGTTAATAATGGTTTCAACCAATGCACAATCACGAGTATTACTATTACAGTCTGATGTAGGTAATACCGGAGTTTCATAAATACCCTGTAAGTTATAACTATACCGCCACATATAACTAAATATCCGCGCGGCTGTATCGGGATAACGATATGTAGGAATACCTTGACGGTTGAGAATTTCTTCTCCCGCAGCTACATCTGTACCACCCATCCAACTAGCTAAAATCGGTTTATTGGACATTTGCGAATAGGGTTTTAATTGTTCCGCAGTTTGGGTAGGATCTGTCATAGATTGAGGTGTGAGAATGACTAACAAACCATCACTATTTGGATCTGTGGCGGCAATTTCTAAGGCTTTTGTGTAACGTTGCGGATCGGCATCTCCTAAAATATCAATCGGGTTATTATGACTCCATTGCGGTGGTAAAATTTCATTCAAAGAATTCATTATTTCGGGAGAAATTTGTGCTAATTCTCCCCCACTTTCTATTAATGTATCTGTTGCTAATACTCCTGGACCACCAGCATTAGTTAAAATCGTCAAACGTGAACCTTGAGGACGGGGTTGTTTTGCTAATACTTCCGACATATCAAATAAATCAGAAATACTATTAACTCTTAATACTCCACACCGACGAAAAGCCGCATCTAAAACAGCGTCACTTCCTGCTAATGATCCTGTGTGAGAAGCGGCCGCTTTTGCTGCGGCTGCGGTACGACCGGCTTTAATGACAATGATCGGTTTTGTTAATGCTACTTCTCGCGCTGCGGAGAGGAAAGAACGAGCATCTCCGATGGATTCCATATAAATTACAATACTTTTTGTATTCTGGTCATCACCCAAATAATAAATTAAATCTCCCCAGTTAATATCTAACATAGAACCGATGGAAACAAAGGCACTAAAACCGACATTTTCCTGTAAACTCCAATCGAGAATTGCTGTACATAATGCCCCACTTTGGCTAATAAAACCCACATTTCCCCGACGTGCCATTGTGCTGGCAAAGGTAGCATTTAAACCGGAAATTGGACTCATGACTCCTAAACAGTTGGGTCCAATAATTCTAATTTTTCCTCGGTGTGCTATTTGCAGTATTTCTTGTTCTAAAGCTATCCCTTTTGCACCAGCTTCTTTAAAGCCAGCAGAAATAATAATTGCTCCTTTGATTCCTGCATCTACGCAATCAGAAATAATTTTTGGTACTGTATGGGCAGGGGTAGCAATAACAGCTAAATCTATTTTTTCGGGAACATCAAAAATGCTAGGATAAGCTTTAATTCCTAATACACTATGTCTTTGGGGATTGATGGGAAAAACTGTGCCGCTAAAGGGATTTGTAATTAAATTCCATAATAGGGTCCGTCCTACACTTCCAGCTTTTTCACTTGCACCAATTACTGCTACAGTCTTAGGTGCAAAGATGGCATCTAAGGGGTTGACTCTTTCGGTTTGCAAGATATCATAAGCTTTATCTGTGGTCTGTTTGATAGATGCTGTCATAACTACTCCTTGATTAGTTGTTATTAGTCATTGATCATTGATAAAATTTTTACCAATTACCAATTAGCTATTTTTCATTCTCAATCTATCCATAGATTGTTACTGGTATTGAGAATTTGGATAATTTTGACTAGGGCGATCGCTATGCCTTTTTCTGCTGTTGGTGAGATGCGATCGCTCAATTCAAAGTTAATTCCTGGCACTGTAATTAACCACGCTGGGGGACAATTTCCATAGAGAACTTGAGAAAGCGCAAGTAGCGATCGCGGATCACTTGTATGGCCATTAATAGTGTTTGAGTCAGAGGGTAATAATGATTTCACCTGCACCTCATTAGATTGGGAATTTATACAAGCATCAACAAAAATCGCTAACTCAGCATTTGCTAAATGTTCAGCTAATTCTGGTGTTAATTGATGAACCGCAAGTGATTGCACAGAAGATAAACACCAATATTTTATAGCTTTTGCCACCTGTTGTCCAATGGCATCATCACCACGCAACTCGTTACCGTAACCAATCACCATTGCAGTTCCACTCATTACTTTATCATTCTCTAAATTAATTACTAATTGCTGATACCATTTTGGATTTTAGATTTTGTATTGGTAATTTCCTTGTGTGTCTGGGATGGAAATCCATCTATCACATCATTTTTAAGATTGCTATAAGTTGTATATATTCATTTGTAATCAGGCATTTAGTCTTTATATCTTTAAGCTTAAGACCAAAGTTTGAGAAACTTGTGAGGAAATACTATATTTTAACAATTACTATTTTTGAAAAATTTATGTTGATACGGTGTTCCTTTTGAGGATGATTGGTTATATGATTAATTGGTGTGATGCAATCAACCAAGCTAAAAAAATTTAGATAAATTGTGAGGCTGTTTTATGCCTGAAGTGAATTTTCAACAGCCAATTAATAGTGCTGCTAGGATTATAGAAGAATATGCGGTCGGAAAAAGAGACTTTGAAAAAGCAGAATTAGGAGAGGCTAATCTGCAAGGCGTTGATTTAAAAGGATCTGATCTCAGCTATGCTGATTTGAGTGCAGCTAACCTCAGCGGTGCTAATCTGCGGGGAAGTGATTTGAGTTTTGCCGATTTGAGTCAAGCTAATTTACAAAATGCAGATTTACGGGGTGCGATGTTGTTTTCTGCGGATCTGCGTCAAGCTAATTTACAAGGAACTCATTTAGAAAAAGCTGATTGCGACCATAACACCCATTTTCCCACAGATTTTGATGCTATTGCAGCAGGTGTTAAAATGAGGGAATAACCGTATAGATACTGTTGCGGCTAGATCAGCCGCTTATTTTTTATACAAACATTAATATTAAAAGCCAAAAAAACCATGAGAAAGATCCGCTTATTCATTGCTTCTAGTCTTGACGGATATATTGCTGATGAAACAGGTAATTTAGATTGGTTATTTACTGACCAAGACTACGGTTATTCGGAATTTTTTAACCAAATAGATACATTAATAATGGGAAATAAGACATATCAGCAAATTCTTGGTTTTAGTGAATATCCCTATCCTGGTAAAGAGGCTTTTGTTTTTTCCAAGATGCAGCATGGAGAACAAGATGATCATGTCAAATTTGTCGGGGAAAATTTAGAGGATTTTATCAAAAACTTACGTCGATCTAGCGGTGGTGATATTTGGCTAGTTGGTGGTTCACAGGTAATCGAATTTTTTATGGAAAAGGGATTTTTGGATGAAATGATTATTGCTATCCATCCAATTATTTTAGGAGACGGTATTCCTTTATTTAGCAAGAATACCAATATTACGCAAAGATTAGATTTAATAGATGTGAAAACTTATGCTTCGGGATTAGTGCAAGTTTATTACTTATTCTGTTAAGTCAATAAACATCTGGTAAAAATTAAATGTGCGTGGGTTAAAACCCTTGTAGAGACGTTCCATGGAACGTCTCTAATTTACCAGAGATGTCTAATGATTGATCACCAGTTGACCTAACCCCTTTACCCCCTTCAATAACAAAAGTTTTTCTTTTTCTCTCCCCTGTGGGGTAGGGTTAGGGAATAGGAGATATAAATAATTAATCTCGACAAATTTGATTAACTACAGTCCCATCTTTATCTACTAATTCTATTAGTAAAGGCATTTGTCCAACGGCGTGGGTAGAACAACTCAAACAAGGATCAAAAGCCCGAATACCAGCCTCAACACGGTTTAACATTCCTTCTTTAATTTCACTACCTTGGATAAAATTACGGGCAATTTGAGCAACTGTACGATTCATGGCTAAGTTATTTTGACCAGTTGCAATAATCAAATTTACCTTTTCCATTAAACCATTTTCATCAACTTTATAATGATGGAATAAAGTTCCCCTTGGTGCTTCACTCACACCCACAGCTTCTAATTGATTAATACCAGCTTCCGCACGTAGACGAGTTGATAAAATATCTGGGTCATCAAGTAAAATTTCGATGTGTTCAATACAAGCCAAAATTTCAATTAACCGCGCATAGTGATAAAAGAATGAGGATTGTACAGTATCAGTTCCATAACTGCGAAATTCTTTTAATTCCTTATCGGCTAAAGGTGTACCAATGTGACTGCAAATATTCAATCTGGCTAGTGGTCCAACCCGATACATTCCACTATCTAAACGACAATGATCGCTTTTATCAGGATAGCCAAAAGGACGATAATAAGGAGATTTCAAGTAAGAATCAACTTGGACTGCTTCACCGATAAATTCATGATAATTAGCAGCATCTAATTTATCAGCAACAATGTTACCTCCACTATCCACAAAACGGATATGTCCATCATAGGTTTCCCATAAACCTTCAGAAGTAACTAACCCCATAAATAAACTAGGGAAATTACCAAAAGTTTTAGCTTCTTTTTCGTAATCTTTCAACAAACCTTTAAATAAATCTATGGCATTTAAAACAGTGGTTTTAGCTTCAGGAATACGTTGTTGAATATGAGTGCGATTTTCTGAGGTTAAAGGGTCACTAACTCCACCAGGAACAGCCCAAGAAGGATGTACTTTTTTTCCTCCTAATAACTCAATAATTTCTTGTCCAAATTGCCGTAAACGAATACCACCTCTGGCTAATTCTGGATCTGCGGCTATCAAACCAAATACGTTACGGTTAGCAGGTTCGCTATCCATTCCTAATAATAAATCTGGGGCGCTAAGGTGAAAGAAACTCAAAGCATGAGATTGGACAATTTGCCCTAAATTCATCAAACGGCGTAATTTTGTAGCGGTTTTGGGGATAGTTACAGCCAATATTTGATCGCCTGTTTTTGCTGATGCTAACAAATGGCTGACCGGACAAATACCGCAAATTCTCGCCGTAATTCCTGGCATTTCTGGAAACGGACGACCCACACAAAACTTCTCAAAACCACGAAATTCTGTCACATGAAACCGCGCATCATTTACTTGACCGTCATCGTCTAAATAAATGCTAATTTTTGCGTGACCTTCAATGCGAGTAACCGGATCAATAACGATTTTTTTCATAATTAGTCATTAGTCATTAGTTATTAGTCATTAGTTATTAGGGAACAGGGAACAGGGAACAGGGAACAGGGAACAGGAAACAGGAAACAGAAAATTATTTGTTCATCCTCCTGACTCCTGACTCCTGACTCCTCTCACCTAAACATCATAAAGCCTAGCTTCTTCGGCTTCTGGATACTCTTCACAGTATTCTTCAAAAGCTGTTTTTAGGGGTTTCATAGCTCGTTGGTGAGAAATTTCGGCTTGTATTTCTTCTACCACATCCCAAGCGGCTGCACATTCGGGGGAATTAATACCTTTGTCTGCACAAACAAGCCGAGCTTTTCTAATTTCATCTTGTAATTCTTGTTCTAACAGAATTGAATGAGGTTTTTCTAAAGAACTACTTCCAGCTAAGATATCAGTTAATGAGATTATTCCTAATAATTCACCACTAATTACAGGCGCACGCCGCAAATGATGATCAGCAAATAATCTTGCTACATATTCTAAACCTAGACTGGGATTAACAACAATGCAAGGTTTAGTCATGATTTCATAAATACGGACTTTATTCGGGTCTTTTCCATAAGCTATGACTTTATAAACAATGTCACTTTCTGTGACTATGCCATAAGCATCTTGTTCATGACGACGATCTACAATTAACGCTCTCCAGTCTCTAGCTTTCATTAAATCAACTGCTTCTTTGACTGTAGCAGAACCACGAATCATTGCTACATCTTTGGTCATTACATCTGCTGCTGTTAATGTTAACATAATTTACCTCTTAAAAAATAGGGAATAAGGAACAGGGAATAGGGAATAGGGAATAGGGAACAGGGAACAGGGAACAGGGAACAGGGAACAGGTGGGAATTTTACCAATTACCAATTACCAATTACCCAAATTTAATCATTTCTCGTCCTTCCATTTGTGGTGCTTCTCCTTTTAATAAAGGTTCAAGTGTGGCACGAATACGAGGAGCTGAAGGTGGACAACCGGGTAAATAAATATCAACTGGTACTACATAATGAACGGGTATGACTTTATCAAGTAATGGGGGAACAATACCCGGTGAATTAGGAATTTGTTGATTAACATCAGCACCTTCAATATAAGCTAACTGCAAGCTGACATCAGCATTTCCTGTAGGGTTACGCATGGCGGTTACATTACCAGTTACAGCGCAATCTCCAAAGGAAATAATTGTTTTGGTACGTTGTCTAATAATGTGGATTAATTCTAAATGTTCTTCGTTAGCTATAGCCCCTTCTACTAATACCACATCCACACCTTCTGGATATTCTTTAATATCAGCAATGGGACTATAAACTACATCCACTTGTTCGGCTAAATCTATTAACCATTCATCTAAATCAAGAAAAGACATATGACATCCAGAACATCCACCTAACCATACTGTTGCGAATTTAATTTTAGTCATTTTTTACCTTTTGATTGTTAGTAATTTGTTTTTTGTAGGGGTTTAGGTTTGCTAAACCCTTACTTTCAGTTATCATTTGTAATTTAATGATTTCCATTCCTTAACAACATGACTAGGAACTGAGATATTAATAGATTTTACACCAGGTAAAGGAATTGCTAAAGTTAACGATTCTGGAGATAATTGTGGCAATATTTCTGTGAAATCATATTGACCAATTGTAGGGGCTGGCGCTTCATCTAAAAACACATCTGCCGCTTTCCAAATTTGTCCTGTATCTGAGGTGATTGTTAAAGGTTGGGGATGGATTAATTGAGCCGAACCAGGAAAACCAACTAAGCGGAGATTGATTGTAGTTGCTTGACCAGGATAAACTTGTTTAAATAACACAACCTGCCAAACTTTTCCTGATTGATCATCTAATTTTGTTTGTGAGCGATAAAGAACTTCTCCTGGTATTTCTTCTATTTGCGTAACAACAGCAATTGCACTCTTGAAAGTGAAATTTTCTAAACCCAGGAATATAAATATTGTCAATATTCCTAGTAATATCATCCGTAAAAAGATTTTTCCAATAGGGTGTAACATCAGATTTATCTCCCGGTAATTGGTTGGAAATATTCTCCAGTCCCCAAGTGTCTAAAAATTCCATTGTTTTTTCTCCCTTGCAGTGACTAAAAACTCAATTTTGCCCCGATCATGTACCATTTCACTGACGCTTGAACCTTTATCAAATAGCGCCCCTGTGGGACAGGCATTCACACATTTACCACAAGAAGTACAGGTTTGAGAAGTTCCCCAAGGCTGACTTAAATCAGTAATTACGTGAGATTTTGATCCTCTTCCTGCCATATCCCAAGTATGTGCGCCTTCGATTTCATCACAGACGCGAACACAGCGAGTACAAAGCACACAACGATTATGATCTATGCCAAAAAGATGATGAGAAGTATCAACAGCACGGATAGGATTTTGATATTCTAACCGGACGTGATCCATACCCATTTCTATGGCTAAATCTTGTAATTCACAATTGCCATTAGCAACGCAAACAGAACAAATGTGATTACCTTCGGCAAATAGCATTTCGATAATTGTACGACGATATTTTTGTAGGCGATCGCTATTTGTTGTCACCTCCATTCCTTCGGCAATTTTCGTCACACAAGCTGGTTGTAATTTATTACTACCAGAAATTTCTACTAAACACAATCGACAAGCACCCACATCTCCCACACCTTCTAAATGACAAAGTGTAGGAATATGCACTCCCGCTTCTTGCGCCGCTTCTAGTAAGGTATCATCCTCACGGGCGCTAACCATTTCCCCGTTAATTGTTAATGTTTTTACAGTCATAATAATTTGGTAATTGGTAATTGGTAATCCTGTAAATTCTGAAATCTTGGACATTCTGATATGGCTTGCGCCACGCTACGTTATCAGACAATTTGAGATTTGAGTAATTGGTGTAGGGGCGAAGCATTCGGAAGATAAACCTGGGAAAAAACCGATAATTGATCGCCCGAATGCTTCGCCCTTACTTACACCGAATGCTGATGCTTCCAGTCCCGTTAGAGATACGCCCCTACACCTTCGCCCCTACTGGATTAATGCTAAATACTCATCATGGAAATAACGCAAGGTACTAAAAACGGGATTTGGTGCAGACTGTCCTAAACCACATAAACTTGTGTGTTTCACCATGTCACAAAGTTCTTCTAATAATACCAAATCAGCTTGTGCAGCTTTTCCATCACTAATCTTAGTTAATAAATCATGTAGTTGCACAGTTCCCACTCGACAAGGAATACATTTACCGCAAGATTCATCCATGCAAAATTCCATGAAGAATCGCGCCACATCTACCATATTTGTGGTTTGATCCATGACAATCATCCCACCAGATCCCATCATTGAACCTAACGCGGTTAAAGATTCGTAATCTACAGGTGTAGCAAATGCTGATGCTGGGATACATCCCCCGGAAGGTCCTCCGGTTTGTACTGCTTTAGCAATACCATCGGGAACACCTCCTCCCATTTCTTCCACAATTTGTTGTAAAGTTGTCCCCATTGGAACTTCAATTAAACCAGTGTTGCGGATTTTTCCAGCTAAGGCGAAAACTTTTGTACCTTTACTTTTTTCTGTACCGATACCAGCAAACCAATCTGCACCATTACGAACAATTGGCGCAATATTAGCAAAGGTTTCCACGTTATTAATTAAGGTTGGATAGCCCCATAAACCGGACTCAGCCGGGTATGGTGGACGGGGATGAGGGACACCGCGTTTACCTTCAATAGAAGCCATTAACGCCGTTTCTTCACCGCAAACATAAGCCCCTGCACCAATGCGAATTTCGACTTTAAAATCAAAAGGTGATTCAAATATTTGTGAACCTAAAAGTCCTAAACGTTGGGCTTGGCGAATAGCGGTTTCTAGACGTTTAATAGCAATAGGATATTCTGCCCTGACATAAATATAACCTTGAGTTGCACCGATGGCATAAGCTGCGATCGCCATTCCTTCTAAAACCCGATGGGGATCACTTTCCAGTACACTCCGATCCATAAATGCACCGGGATCACCTTCATCAGCATTGCAAATAACAAACTTTTTCTCACCTTGGGATTTTGCCACTGTCCCCCATTTTAAACCAGTGGGATAACCAGCACCACCCCTTCCCCGTAACCCACTTTTAGTAATAGTTTCTACTACTTCTGTAGGTTTCATTTCTCTTAATACTTGATAAAGGGCTTGATAACCATTTTCTGCAATATAAGATTGAATCCTTTCTGGGTCAACTTTACCACTGTTTTCTAACACAATCGGCAACTGACCTATAAAAAATGGTTGCTGCAAATCTTGTTGTTTTAAATTTGTTTCCTTTCCCTGTACTACCTCAACAATTTGTGGTGCATCCTCTGAAGTAACTTGTGCAAAAAGTTTGCTTTCCTGGGGATTTTTTTGATCTACCTGTACCAAAGGACCTTGACAACAAAGCCGCATACAACCCACACCGATAACTTGCACCCGATCTTCTAATCCCGCAGCTTTTACAGATTTATCTAAATTATCTTTTACTGCTTGAGAACCAGAAGATAAACAACCCGCAGCCGTACAACAACGAACCTCCACAGGTTTAGCTTGAGAACGTTCAGTTCTAGCGATTTCTAATAATTCATTTAGTTCCATTTTCCTGCCATTCTCCCACTTTTTTGCAAACTGATTCTGATGTTTGATTACCCGCAACAGCACCATCAAACACCACCGCCGGCGCAATACCACAAGCACCCAAACACCTAGCTGTCATCAAGGAAATTTCACCATCTGGTGTAGTATCTCCAGCTTTAATTTTAGTGGCTGTTTCTAAACTTGTTAAAATTGCTTGTGCGCCTTTTACATAACAAGCTGTACCTGTACAAACCACACAATTATGTTTACCTTTGGGTGCTAGGGAAAACAAATGATAGAAAGTTGCTACCCCATAAACTTGACTGGGTGGTAATTTTAATTGATGAGAAATGTACAACAATAAATCTAACTCTAAATAACCGAATAATTCAGATGCTCGATGCAGAATTTCAATTAGTGCATCTTGTTGATATTGATGACGTTTGATAGTTGCATCTAACATCTTCAAACGCTTATCACCACTGGGATGAGTAGACGGGGTTGAAACAGAAGTTTCCATTATTTCCTTCCTCTTTTCAAGAATTAACAATACACTCTGGTGTTATTTTAGAGCGACTGTACAACTAGTGTGCAAAATCCAAAATCTGTGGTTTATTTACCAGAAAATAAATGTAATTATTCTTGATTTAACTGAGTTTCTACTATTGGGGAATTAATCGGAAAATGTATGATATGCACAGAACAAGGCGCATGATGTAAAACATAATTACTGACACTACCGATGAGAAATTCGGTGATTCCAGAAAGTCCCCTTCTTCCAACTACAATCAAATCAGCATTCCAGTTTTTAGCCATTTGGCAAATTACTTTTCCAGGACTACCCACATTTTGCGTAAATTCTGCATTAATGTTTGCGGTATTGGCTTCTGCACAGAATGTTTGTAACATTTGCAAACCTGCATTTTTACGAAGTTCAAATTTTTCCATGTATCTTTTCATGCTTTCATCACCCCAGCCTGGATAGTAATCCATCGGTGACAGAATCATCGTATCAGGAATGTCATCTTCTTCTGGTGATAAGACATGGAGTAACATTAAGTTAGGAGATGTGAACTTTGCTAATCCCAAGGCTTGTTCAAAAACTTGTTGACTTCTATCTGAACGATCTAACGCAACTAAAACTTTGTTAAACATATATACCCCTCATTTTAGCTCACTAGTTATTGAAAATAGTTCTTTCTGCCTCCTGAATTCCTGTTTGTTAAAAACAAGTTGAATTTATTTGTATTTAGTTACATTCATCTTCATAATTCGTTAATTTAGATAAGTTGCTCTCTTACTTAGTTCTACACTTATGCTTATACGCAAAAGATTTGAGGAACTTGTGAGGATAGATGATAGCAAAAAGATCCCTGACTTCTTGAAGAAACTAGGGATATGATAGCTGATAATGAGCTAAGTAAGCCGATTATAATAAATTTTGCCATACTTGAGCTAATGCAGGAGAATTTGGTTCTGCTTGTTGCAGTTCCACGAGTTTTTTGATTGCTTCATACCAAAAACCGTTTTCAGCATACAAGTTTATTCGCTGAACAACCGTTGCTTTTATCAGTTGCTGTTTTAAATCTGTACTAGGTTCTACGTACTTAATCCAAGCACCTGCTACTAAATCTTCAGTGCGATCGCTCGGATTACATACCAGTGCAACTGTCCAATAATAGGGTTTATTTGCTAACAATGCTGGTGCGGTTTTTGGCATTTGTAAAGCCATAATTCCCGACGCAGAATTAACAGCTATAACTGTTTGATAAATACCCTGTATTTGCTGATCAAATAGACTCAGTTCTAGATTTTTAGCGGTTGTTGGGGGTAATTGGATCAAAACAGTTGGGCGATCGCTCTTAGTTAAGCCAATATAGTTACTAGGACTCAATAGCGTTAGTTTCTGAGTGGTGGCTGTAGAGTTCTGTAAGCAAGCTGATTCAGCCGGACGAGATCCCCCACCGACAGTTGTTTTAGGAGCGCCTCCAGGGGGAGGAACGAACCCCCCAGATGATGTTTGTTGGGCTTGTACAGCAGCAATTTGACCTGTTAAAACTGCTAGGAGTAGAAAACCGGATAAAAAAAACTTGTTCATAATTACAAACTGTAAATATACTTAAATAGTAAATTAAAATGAAGCTACATATAATTAAGATTTCAAGAATATTTGACTGCGCATGAATTCATAAATTTTCTGATTTTATGTAAATTCACTTAAGACTCGGTACTAAGCAACAATTCTTACAACCAGCTACCAACTAAAATAAATGTTGCCCAATAAAAAGGATGCTGATATTGAGGTTGTTTAAGTAGATGTAATTGTGCTTGTTGAATTGCTTCTGCTCGCGTCATTTCTGGTTGAGTCAATAATTCATAGAATTTAGCCATAAACTCGGCCGTTGATTCATCGTTGGCTAACCACAGCGTTGCTACGGTACTACGTGCGCCAGAACGAACTGCTACTCCAGCAATACCTAAAGCCGCCCGTTTGTCACCTTTTGCAGTTTCACAAGCACTCAATACTAATAATTCAATGGGGGAATTATTGTTAATTTCACGATTAGCAATTAGTTGATCAAATTCTTGCAATTTTATTTTTCCATCCCAAGTAACAATAAAAGTTTGCTCAGGATTAGAACTAAATTGTCCGTGAGTTGCTAAATGTAAAATAGTAAAAGGCAATTGTTTTATTTTTTTAATCAAAGCATTATTTGTCAATGTCTGATTCAGCAAAACCTCTGCTGGAACTTGATTACTAATATCTCTAATTTCTTGTTTAACTCCTGGTAAGGCGGGGAAATTTTGGGTATTTTCGCTAATACCTCCCACCAAAGCTCCGATTTTTTCACGAGATAGAGATTTAAGACGAAATAATTTTAAACTTGGTGTAATAGCCAAGCTATATTTTTCAATTAAATATTGTTTTCCATCATGTAAAGCTGCCATCGGTAAATTTCTTAAACTTCCATCTAATACAAACACAAGAGTTTTAATTTTTGACTTAGTTAAATCATTTATTGCAGGTTGAATTAACCAATTATAAAGTTTTTGGGCAATAGTTAAACGTTCCTGTAGAAAAGAAGTAGAACGCAAAGATTGCCGCATTTGATTCATAGCTGCTTCTAGTTCTGCTTCTGGTTTCACCGTGCTATAATACCGCAATGGTTTTCCTGGTAAAGACACAATCACAGAAAGCTGATTTGGTAAAATAATTGGATAAATTACAGCCGTATTTGCATCAACATTATCTATAGATTCGGTTTGATTATCTAAACAAGCTTCTCGGAAATAATTTGTTAATTCGGCAATTTGCAAAGATTCAATTACTTCTCGTGCTTTGTTGAGGTTAAATTGACTAGGATTTTGATCTTGTAAAAGCAAATTTACCAATTCACGATAAACAGGTTCAACTTGTTCACGAAAAGAAAATTGTGCATCTTGACTAATGGCAACTAAATCATTACGAAGTGATCCCAAATTTTTCACAGATGCAGTATAATTTTCTATCGCTTTTGATTTTTCTCCCTGTTGTTGTAAAATTCTTCCTAACTGCCATTGCCATTGATAGGCAATATCTGAAGCATAAACCTTATTAGCAAGAATTAGGGCTGATTCAGTTACTGTCTGCGCTTCTGAAAACTGACGATTTTTTTCGTATAATTGTCCCAATTGTCCTAATGCGTAAGATTGTAATCTCACATCACCAAAGTCTTCAGCTTGTTTTACAGCTATTCCTAGCATTTTTCCCACATTAACATCATTCTGTTCCAATTTCATCAAAGTTTTAGCTAATGCAATCCGAGCTAAAATACTATGTTGATTCGGTGGTAATAAATTAATTTCTGCTTGAAGATGTTGTTGAATTTTTTCAGCTTCCACCGTTTTATTTATAGCTATTAAACCCTCTAATAAATTTAATTGTGCTGAAAGTTTCACCGAACTATTTTCAATATTAGCTTGTTGATAATAATTATTCGCTTGCTCATATTTTTGTTGAGCAAAGGCAAGTTTTCCTAAATTTAAATATGCTATTTGTATATCTGATAAAGATTGAATTTTTTGGGCAGCAGCTAAACTTTGTTCTAACACAGATTGCGCTTCTTTAAAATAGCCAGTTACGCGAAGAACATTACCCAAATTCAATAATCCCACAGCCTTTAAACTAGATTCTGATTGTTTTAGTAACCTTTGTTCAACCTCTTCTAAATTTTTTCTAGCACGACGATAAAATCCGAGCATTTGCAAAGCGCGGGATTGATTAATTTTTGTACCAATTATTCCTTGACTATCCTGAGCAACTTGATAAAATTCTTCTGCATCTTCCCAGGTTTCCAGTGCTTTTTGTGGTTTTCCTTGTGCTAGTTCTAACTGTCCTTTAATATTGAGAATTTGTCCTTTTAAAAAATCTGTTGATTGAGAACTTGTTTTAGCTAGTTTCCCAGCTGATTCTATGGCAATTTGTGCCTGTTCAGACTGTCCCAACTGCTGATAAACCAACCCCAAATAACTCAATACTAATGCGTGATTCCCATCATCTTTTTTGGATTGTAACTCTACTTCAGCAGCTTGCCAAACTTCGGCAGCTTCACGGAATTTTCCAGCTTGATAAAAACGTTGTCCTTGTTGAATTTTATGATTTTCTTGAATATTATAAATTGCTGGTTTTATTGTTGCTAATGTTAGGGAATGTATGCCGATTACTATTAAGCCAGTAATTAGTATATAGCAAATAAATTTTGTGCTAATTCTCTTATACATTGTTTTCTGTTTTCAAATTTATTAACTGACAATGTGTAAATTATACGCAGTTTATCTTATGGACAATTGCCAGATGCAGAAGATTGTAAATTATCCTCATTTACCGCTACCAAAGTCACTTTACCCTCTGGTGAGATTATCCAACCTGTTGCTTCTTGAATCTGCGGAGATGTTTTTTCTTGATTTTGGGTAATTTCCCTATCAATTTTCTCATTAATTCGCCAATCTATCCAGCCTGATGATGTGTCTAAAGCCTCTCTAGGAGTAGGAGGTAAACCACCGCGCCCCGTGACGATAAAGCTATTAATACGGTTACGTGGTTGACAGGTTTGAGCTATTTGTTTAGTGGCATCTATTAAATTATTGGGAAGTTCAATTAGTCCACTTTTCGGATCTACATTCATGGTATTAATAATAATTACGCCATCAACTCCTAGTTGTGAACTAACACTAATATCACTCAAAGGTGTTAACATTTGATTAGCCGTTAATCCGAACATTGACTGAGTTGTTATATTGATATTCCCCCCCATTCCTGCCACTGCATTGGCGATAATATCACTATTGCTAAAAGGATTGGTAATTACAAATCCGGCTTCAATATTAATATTACCACCGTTAGCATTATTAAAAGCTTGGGCAGAAATTTGACTTTGATTTTCCATGAATAATAAATCTTGCAAAGATAACCGAATATTGGCATTATCTCCACTATCACCTAATCCTGTTTCTGCGGTTAATTTACTTTGATTGAGAAATAGATTATCTGCCCTAATTGTTAAATTTCCGGCTTTCCCTAAAGGACTACTAACTGTGATTTTTGAGTTATCTGTAAGATTTAATTCCTGGGTTGTGATATCCAAATTACCAGCAATACCGCCATTAGTTGCTTGAACAGATAAACTTCCTTGATTTTTGAGTTCTATTTGTGAAGTTTTCAGGGTAATATTACCAGCTTTTCCGGTGCTAGATGTATTAGCAAAAATACCAGAATTAGCTCCACCATTAGAGGTACTAGCTTGGATAGGAGGAGTTTCTAGAGAAACTTGCAAATCATAGTGACTCGGTACATTATTCTTACCAAGTTTAGAAATACCCCTACCATCAAAGTTACTAACTTGAATGTAGTAAGTCCCTGTTTGAGTAAAAGTATATCTAAAATAAGGGTCTTGTTGTAGTGTCAAAAAAGTATCACTACCTTTTGCACCTAAAGCAGCAGAAGTATTATCATTAGATGCTAATACCTGACCTTGGCTATTGAACAGAGTTAATTTAGTATCTGTTCCGGCTAAACTATTAAATTGCTCATCAAATGCAAAACCAGTATCATCAATATCAAAAACGCCTCTTGTTCCAGCATTGACCTTAAAAGCATAAACATCAACACTGCCATTTCCCCTAGCTCCGATGGAAACATAAGGAACTCTAGTAGAAAATTCTACATTAGGATTGGGCTTTTGGGAACTGTTAATTAGAAACTGTCTATCTTCAAGATTTTGACTTTTAGTAATAGAATTATTCGGCTCGATTTGAGAAATTTGGAAACTTGGTTTAATTTGAGGAAATTCCCAAAAT
The DNA here is from genome assembly GCF_034931405.1 of Anabaena sp. UHCC 0451. NCBI lineage: Bacteria > Bacillati > Cyanobacteriota > Cyanophyceae > Nostocales > Nostocaceae > Anabaena > Anabaena sp. UHCC 0451. The sequence continues at coordinate 131,447 of NZ_JAYGHA010000004.1, forward strand.
GCAGAACCATCATAATCTTTAACATCGACATTTTGCCGCAGTAACTTTGCTGGTTGAGAACGGTTGGCAAAGTTGGCATCAATTCCCTTTATATTGATACTATTAGTGGCATTGACATTAATTTCACCAGCTTTACCTGCACCAAAGGTACTGGTGAGCAATTGTCCCCCATTAATTAAATTAACAGTATTAGCATTAATAATAATATTACCACCATCGGATTGACTAAAAGTTTGGGCGCTAAATACACCCCCATTTCTTAGAGATAACTTATTTGTATCAACTTCAATTTTTCCGCCAATGCCGCTATTTATGCCTTCACTAGAGGTAAATATTCCACTGAGCAAACCATCAGCACTTATTCCAGAAACTTCAACTTCATCAGTTATATTTAGTGCTATATCTCCAGATTTTCCTGTCCCTTGGGTTAATGCTTGCAGTTGAGAACCTTCGCCTAAAGATAAGCGGTGAGAACTAACATTAATATCACCACTATTACCTGATGCTGTGGCCGTTGCTGCTGTACTAATGCTGCTAACATTTTTTAGTGAAATTGCTCTATTCACATCTAAAACTATGTTTCCTGCATTGCCTTTTCCAGTTGTTAAACTACGAATACTGCTACCAGCTTCTAGAGAAATATCTTCAGCTTTAATGTTGACATTTCCAGCATTACCACTGCTATACGTTCCTGTATCAATTAAAGAAAAATTTGTTAAGTTCAAATTTCTTGCTTGAATCTGAATATCACTACCCATACCTGTAGAACCTGGTTCTAAAGTTGTAAACAAGCGGCTATCATCTAAAAAAATATCACCGGCAGATATCAGGAAAATTTCACCAGAATTTCCATTACCAAAACTGGTACTACTAATATCAGTATTGGCTAATTTGATAGTAGGTGCTTGTAATGCAATTTTTCCTCCATTTACAGTTGCGTCAGATTTGATAATGGTATTATTAAGATTTAATTCATCTGCGCTGATGGTAATTGTTCCTCCGTTTCCTCCTTTACCTTCTGTCGAAGAATTAAAATAGGGAATAGATATCTTACCTGTAGATAGTTCTAGGGTAATATCTCCGGCATTTCCTGTGTTGCCAGTAGCAGAAAATGTGTAAGAATCTAAACCTATTGTTTCAATATCTCCTCCAGATTTGAGGGTAATATTTCCGCCATTTCCTGTGTTACCATTTACAGCAGATGAGACAGAATTTAAGCTAGTTGTTTTGATATCTCTGCCAGATATGAGGGTAATATTTCCACCATTTCCTGTGTTACCATCCCCAGAGTCAGATGAATCAGAGTTAATTTTTTTTGTTTCAATATTTCCTCCAGAGATGAGGGTTATATCACCACCATTACCAAAATTACCATTAGTATATAAGGTTACGGAAAAGATATTTTCGGTTTTGATATTCCCCCCAGCATTAATGTTAATAAATCCGGCATTTCCTCCTGTGCTAGAACCTACACCTGAAAAAATACCCACTGAGTTAGAAAAGATATTTTTAGTTTCAATATTTCCTCCAGCATTGAGATGAATATTTCCACCATTCCCCCCTCTTGAACCAGAGTCTAACAATTCTGTGAGAATATTACCACCAGCATTGAGGATAATATTTCCGCCATTTTGCGATGTTCCCAAATATGAATTTGAAAAGGAAGAAATGAATTCTGTATGAATATTACCCAGTGCATTAAGAGTAATATCTCCGCCATTTCCTACTGTTCCCAAATATGAACTTGATGTGGAGTCTAATAATTTGCTGTGAATATTTCCTCCCGCAGTCAGGGTAATATTTCCCCCATTTCTCTCTATGCCAACATCTGAATATAAGTAGGTGAATATATTTTGTGTTTCGATATTTCCTTTAGCTGTGATAGTTACATCACTGACATTTGTGCCATTTCCAAATCCAGTATCAATATTCCCAACCCGAATATTTGCAAATTGGGGTAATAAGTTAGGATTGGGTTGATATTCATTGGTTAATACTATTAAACCTCCATAATTGGTAATACTTTTTTCATCAAAATCAATATTAAATAGTTTACCTATGATGATATCGGCACTATTGGGATTAGTTTGATTACTAAATATGGGGTTAACTTCAGAGAATGAAATAGAATTGTCTAATAAATCTTTTGGTATTTTTTGTAAATCAATTCCATTACGCACATCGAAAATACCAACATCGTTTTTGGCGTTGACTGTGACAGTTTGATTTCCACCTTTACCATCGGATATTAATTTACTGACAATTCCGTTATCATTGCCGTTAATTGTGACGTTACCTAATTGGACTTTACCACCAGCCAAAATATATAAAGATGAACCTGTATAATCTTCTAAGGTGATATCTCCCGTTGCTTTAATTACGCGCTCATGGGGAATTAAAAAATCTACTAAACTTCCATCTAATTCTGCTGTTGTGAAATAACCCCCTGTCGTATATCTAGCATTACTTAATATGCGAATAGGAGATATAAATATCATATCTCTACCAGAAATTAACTCACTTTCAGGATGATTCAAACTAGAAATATCAATACTTTTATTGCCTTGAATGATGATATCTCTATGAGCATTAGCAATAAAAGGATTTGTAGCTGTATCTCTAACCAGCACTGTATACTGAGCTTGTAAAGTTAAATCCCTTCCAACTTGGAATTTTCCCTGTAAATCTAATTTATCTGCTACTAATTCTAAATCTTTTGTTGTTGTTAAATTTCCATTTTGAACAATTGTCGCTCCTGGTTTACTTGTCCCATATTGCAATCCTGGTGTGAGATTAATAGTTAATAATGGTGGTTGTTGAGGATTGATACTACTATATTCACTACCATCAAAAAATTTAATTTTATCTGCCGTAGTAGCGTGAAAAGAACCGCCAATATCTAAGGCTGCATGATTACCAAAAATAATCCCATTCGGGTTAATTAAAAATAGATTTGCGTTCCCATTAGCGCGAATCAATCCATCTATATTGGATAGTGAATTACCTGTGACTCTTGTGAGGATATTTTGAATGTTAGCAGCATTATTGAAATAGGCAGTTTCACCTGTTAATACTGAAAATTGTTCAAAACTATGAAATAAGTTGACACCAGCAGTAGTTCCACCTGTAATGCTTAATGTTTTACTTTGCTGCTCCACTAATGATGGTTGTGGTAAAGTTTGATCAGGAATGATTTGTGCTTTTACAGATGTTGTATTACCTAACCAGACAATTAGGAAATAGGTAATAAATTTAAGATATTCAATATTAATGTTTTTGTTATTCATTTGACTGCCTATTAATTATTGAATCAGTATATAAGATAAAGCGATCGCGTCCTTGATTTTTAGCCATATATAACGCTCTATCGGCATTGAGGATTAAATCTGATGCTAAAACGTCAGAAGTAATTTTCATACAGTTTACACCACAACTGAGGGTAACAAAAGGACGGGCTGTAGAATTAATATGAGAAATATTTAAACTTCTCACTTGATTAACAATTTGTTCTGCTATTCGAGCGGCTGTTTCTAAATTAGTATTTGGTAAAATTACCGCAAATTCTTCTCCCCCATAACGAGCAACTACATCAGAGGTTCGCACAGCAGCAGAAATAGCCGCAGCTACCTGAGTAAGACATTTATCTCCCGCCTGATGTCCATAGGTATCATTATAGATTTTAAAGCAATCAACATCACAAAGAATTAAACTAACATTTCCTCTTTTTGACACCTGGTTTCTTAAACAGTCATCAAAATGACGACGGTTAGCCACTTGGGTTAAATCATCAATACAAGCTTGTAATCGCAGCTTTTGATTGTAATAACTGGTATTGGCAATTGCCACAATAATCTGTGATAATAAAGGTGATACTATAGGCAACCACCAACCATTGATAAAAATGAAATAATGAATAATTAATAAACATCCACCCTGCAAAATCATACCTATCACTAAGCAATAAGGTGAACTTTTTTGATAACAAACACGAGTCTGAAGTAATTGCAAACTAACTATAGTTCCCAGTAATGAAAATATCCAAATCCAAACCCATTCTAGGTAGTCAGGAATAGTTTGGATAAAGGGACGATTTTCTAAACCTGTATTCACAATTTGACTAATTAAATTAGCATGAAAAATAATTCCATGTATTCTGCCATTAGGAGTTTCAAAAATATCTCTAACACTTTCTGCTGTTGTGCCAATCAAAACAATGCGATCTTTAAATAGATGAGCGGGAATTTGACTCTTTAACACCTCTATCATGGAAATAGTTTGAAACCGAGATTCTCCCCCGCGAAAATTCATTAAAATCTGATAACCACCAGCATCTGCACCCACATAACCACCATCATTTGCTTTTAAAGGTGCAAAAATTACATTTCCTAGTTTAATTTTGCGACTATTTTGATCTAATAATTGCGGTATAATTCCTTCCTGCTTTAAATACTCTAAAGCTACTTTAGTCGCAAAACCAAACTTACTAGGTTGATTTGGCAAATCTGCAAACAACAAACCCCGTCGTGCATTACCATCAGCATCTAACACAATATCAGAAAAGCCAATCCGCTCCTGCGGTACTTGCGGTGGTGGAGCGATAGCAGGTGGAACTAACTTTTCTATACCAATGAGATTAGGTGTTGATAGGAATACTTGTTTTAATTGTTCATGACCAGGTAATACGGGCAAATTTCTATAAATGTCTAAACCAATCACCCTGGGTTGGTGCTGCTTGAGTTTTTCAATCAATTTTGCTAGAACCTGATCAGGAATTGGCCACTGCTTCACACTGTTAATATCTGCTTCATTAATTGTCACTATGACAATGCGAGAATCCACAGGTTCAAGCGGACGCAGATTAAACCATTGATCGATAACCACCCATTCCAGAAGTTGAAAAATGCCTGTTAAACTTGTTAAAATTACGACCGCAGCAGTCGCAGAAGCAATCACCAAACTATTACTCTGTTCTGTTGATATTACCTGGCGAACTTGTTTTCCAAGCTGTTTCCACATTAGCTGTCTACACCTGTAAGCAGGGAAAAATAAAATCAATAATATGGATAATACGGTTTAGAGAAGAACTCATTTTCTGGTTAAATTTGACTATTGATTGCTCAATTGATCTGGATGCTAACATCACTCAGTCTATAGCTGAATTTTGATGTATTTAGATATTTCTTCATTAATTTTAATACTTAAGGTATAGAGTTAAAGTTATGTAATTTATTACAAATAGAAGATAATTTATTTTACTATAAGGTTGTTTGCTTTGCACTCAACTTTATTAAACCTAAAAAGCAGGGAAGCTGTTAATGAAAATTTTAGTTATCGAGGATGACGAATTAAATGCTTATGCACTTACCGCCGTTCTCACTGACCAAAACTATGCAGTAGAAGTAGCGACTGATGGTGATGCAGCCTGGGATTTAGTCGAAACTTACGATTATGATTTAATTCTTTTAGATGTCATATTGCCTAAACTTGACGGTATTAGTTTATGTAAAAAAATTCGTTCTAGTGGTCGGCAAGTACCAATTTTATTATTAACAGGATGCGATAGTTCCCATGATAAGGCTATTGGCTTAGATGCTGGTGCTGATGATTATGTAGTTAAACCTTTTGAACAAGAAGAACTAGTAGCCCGTGTCAGGGCATTATTGCGACGGGGTAGCATTACCTCACAACCTATATTAGAGTGGGGAAATTTACGATTAGATCCCAGTAGCTGTGAAGTCACATATCACCAAAAGCTGCTCTCACTCACTCCAAAAGAGTATTCCCTGTTAGAACTTTTGATGCGAAATAATCGCCGAGTATTTAGCTGTGGGATGATTTTAGAGCATCTTTGGTCCTATGAAGACACGCCAGGAGAAGAAGCAGTTCGCACCCACATTAAAGGTGTACGGATGAAGCTAAAATCAGTGGGAGCATCTCATGATTTAGTAGAAACAGTATATGGTATTGGTTATCGTCTCAAACCCCTGGAAAATGAGGGAACGCAGGGAGAAAAAGACAGAGATACTAATTTAAAAACCCAGCAAACATTAACAGCTATTGGGGAAATTTGGCAACGATTTCGGGGCAGGATAGAAGAGCAAGTTACCATCTTAGAACAAGCGGCTCAACAAGTTTTCAATCCAGTTTTTAATCCAGAATTGCGATTGCAAGCAGCTACAGAAGCCCACACTTTAGCAGGTTCTTTAGGAACTTTTAGTTTGCCTTATGGTTCAGAATTAGCTAGAAAAATTGAGAAGTTACTGAAATCTGGTCAAAACTTAACTGCAACAGACATAACTAACCTCCAAAATTGGGTTAAATTGCTACGTCAAGAAATTGATCGCAAAAATCAGGATAATTTATCCTTACCAAATAAAAACCATCAATATCAACTGCCTTTAGTTGTTGAGCAAGAATTAGAAGATCAAACAGCAACTAAAGCCAAAATATTAGTAGTAGATGATGACCCACAAATTTTAGCATTATTACAAACATTACTGACACCTTGGGGACTGGAGATTATTCCACTTAATGATCCTCTGCAATTTTGGAAAACCTGGCAAAGTGTCCAGCCAGATATGCTGATTCTGGATGTAGAAATGCCAAATACAAATGGGATTGAATTATGTCAACTGGTTCGCAATCATCCCCAAGGAAGTGAATTACCAATTTTATTTTTAACTGTCCATAATGATGCGGAAATTGTGAATAAAGTTTTTAGCGCCGGGGCTGATGATTTTGTTAGCAAACCCATTATTGGCTCAGAACTTGTCAACCGCATTATTAACAGATTAGAACGGGTAAAACTGTTACGAAGAATGGCACAGACCCAGAATAATCAAGTTAATAAAAGAGAAGCTCATCAATCTCAATTTATAACAGAATCAGCACTGCAAAAAGCCAAGGACGAATTAGAATTGAGAGTAGTCGAACGTACAGCCGAGTTAATTACTGTTAATCATCAATTGCAGTCACAACTGGATGAAAGACGGCGCACACAAGAAGCTCTGAGAATTTCCCAAACTCGGTTTGAAGGCATTTTAAGTATTGCTGATGATGCCATTATTTCTATTGATAGTAATCAGCAGATTACTTTATTTAACCAAGGTGCAGAAAAGATTTTCGGCTATTCAGCCCCAGAAGTTCTAGGAAAACGTCTAGATTTATTGCTACCAATGCGCTTTGCTGAACAACATCGCCATCATGTCTCTGATTTTGGCAAATCTCCTAGTCCGGCTCGCAGAATGGGTGAAAGACGGGAAATATTTGGTCGCCGTAAAGATGGAACTGAATTTCCCTCTGAAGCTTCTATTTCCAAATTAGATATCGGTGAAGAATGTGTCTATACAGTTATATTGCGTGATATAACTGAACGCAAACAAATAGAGAAAATGAAAGATGAGTTTGTGTCTGTAGTCAGTCATGAACTACGTACTCCCCTAACTTCAATTCACGGTTCTTTAGGAATGTTAGCGAGTGGTTTGTTACCAACAGACTCAGAACAAGGTAAACGGTTGCTGCAAATTGCTACTGATAGCACTGAACGATTGGTGAGATTAATTAATGACATTCTCGATATTGAGCGCATCGAATCGGGTAAGGTGAAAATGGAACGCGAAAACTGCAATTTGGAGGATTTGGTTAAGTCGGTTGTGAATATTATGCAGCCTCTAGCTCATAAAGCTGAGGTCAATTTATCTATTGCTAGTTTATCTGTACAACTATGGGCTGATCCAGATCGAATCGTCCAAACTCTGACTAATTTATTGAGTAATGCTATTAAATTTTCTAGTCCTGGTTCTACAGTTTGGTTGATGACAGAATTGAAAAAAGATGAGATTCTGGTGACAGTCAAAGATACTGGAAGAGGAATACCCGTTGATAAGTTAGATAGTATTTTTGAACGATTTCAACAAGTTGATTCTTCAGATTCACGCAACCATGATGGTACTGGTTTAGGTTTAGCTATTTGTAAGAGCATTATACAGCAACATGGTGGACAAATTTGGGCGGAAAGTGTTTTACATGAAGGTAGTAATTTTTATTTTACTTTGCCGATTTCCGAGATTTATCAAACTTCTGAACTAGCAAATTCTGCGACTGAAGAAACTCTAATTTCTAATCAAAACTCTCCTCTAGTTTTAGTTTGTGATGACGATGCTGTTATCCGCACTGAGGTAAAACAGTTGCTGGAACAAGGAGGATATCGAGTAATTACGGTAAATAATGGTGAAGAAGCGATCGCTCAAGCAGTTGCTCAACATCCAGATGTAATTTTACTAGATTTGCTGATGCCAGGTATCAATGGCTGGGAAACAATGGCACTATTAAAAGAACGCTCAGATACTCAGGATATACCAATTGTGATTTGTAGTGTCTATCAGCCCACGAAAAGTAATCAAGCCAGTGCTGATTTTGTTGATTGGTTAAGTAAGCCACTTCAAGAAAGTTACCTGTTAAGTTCCTTGCGAAAAGTTATCTCTGAACCTTCTAGAAAAGTGAAGATTCTCATTGTTGAAGATGATAATGACTTAGCCGATTTATTAGTGACTTTGTTCGAGAGACATGATATTGAAACTTTCATTGCTAAAACTGGTAGAGAAGCTATTCATTTCAGCCAAAAAGTTAATCCTGATTTACTAATTCTTGATTTAATTCTACCGGAAACTGATGGTTTTACAGTTGTGGATTGGTTAAAAAAACATAACCAACTTTGTAGTATTCCAGTAGTTGTTTATTCTGCTAAAGATTTAGATGATTCGGAACGCCATCGACTAAAATTAGGACACACAGAATTTCTGACTAAAGGAAGAGTTACTATCCAGGAATTTGAACAAAGAGTTATGTATCTACTGCAAAGAATTACCCATAGTCATTGAAGGAGACATCAAAAAAAATGTGAATAATTAAAATGATTTCCCCATCTACTTTGAATTATCTAAAATCTAAAATTGATCAGAGGATAGGAATAATGGCAACAAAACGAATTTTAGTAGTTGATAATGAGCAGTATATTCAAGAAGTGGCCAAGATTTGTTTAGAAACTGTTGCCGGTTGGGATGTGGTGACAGCTAGTTCTGGAAAAGAGGGAATAATACAAGCAGAAAAGTACCAACCCGATGCCATCTTACTAGATGTAATGATGCCAGATATGGATGGAATTGCTACTTTTGCAGGTTTACAAGCAAATCCAAATACAAAAGAAATTCCGGTGATTTTGTTAACTGCAAAAATCCAAGCTGCTGATCGTCGTCGCTATGCTGAGTTGGGTATAAAAAGTGCCATACCTGGGGCTGGTGTAGCGATCGCTAAACCATTTAATCCTCTAGAATTAGCTGGACAAATAGCCGCAGCTTTGGGTTGGAGTTTGGAAAACTAGATGAAACAAGAGCCTTTAATTGTTATGTTACACAGGTGGGTATTCTGCGTTTTACTTCTTGTTCACCAGATGTCTCAAGGCTAAAGGCTGTTTTATCTAGTACAGCACGGCGTAAATAAACCAACCATTCTCAAGTCCTAAAAAGCTTACGACCTATTATTTTTGACTTTTGACTTTTGACTTTTGACTTCCGCGAAGCGGTACTAGGGGTTGGAATCCTTTATATTACCAGCATCTGAATTAGTCTTGGGCTGATTAGGAGATGTCTGCGTTTTTGAATTCGGATCTGGACTAGAGGCCGATGTGGGAATCTTAGTCGATGACTCAGGAGGCGCTACATTAATCGTCGTGTTCTGTGTAGCGGGAGCAGGTTGTGGATTATTAGGGACAATCTCCTTCTTCTCTTGTTTAGGTACTTGTGACTGTGGAGCGTCAACTTTAACATTGACATTAGGCACACTTTGTTGGGGAAGAGGAACAACAACTGGGACTGGAACACGCTCAACAGTATTCGTCTTTTCGATAATAGTTGTCTGTTTAGCTGGCTGTTGAGCCGGTGCAGGTGTAACAATTATCGGATTGCTTGGTGGCCGCCCCCACAAGTAGTAAGCAAGTCCACTCAGTCCTAACAAAGTGGCAATACCGATACCAATTAACAAGCCACCAGCAGTATTGTTTTGATCGCGTACTTCTGCTTCGTTCTTGAGTTTTCTTCCAGAGACACGACCATCAGAGTAAGCGTCACCATAAGAGGTTTCTATTTCCTTTGTTACATTATCTTCACGGTTGTTAGGATTAGGATTTTTGGGATTAGTCATGCTTATTACCAGAAATAATTGTTGGAATTAGGACACAAATGAATTTTAAAAATCTGCTTCTGAATCAGTCAAATTAAAAAATGACTGATCAGCCTTTAAATTTCGCTGTTTTAATGAGAGAGTGCTGTTTTCTCTCCCTTAATTGAGGATGTTTTGAATATTATCTTTCACATCTTCTATTGTGTTACGAACTTGACTTTCTACTTGTTTAGCTTTTCCCGCAGCTTGGTCTTTCAGGTCGCCTGTAATATTGCCCATTGCTTCTTGACTTTTGCCTTCAATATTTTTAGATACTGCTTTTGATCTTCCTGATAACCTCACATCGTCTATTGATTTACGAACTTGGCTTTCTGCTTGTTTAGCTTTACCCAGAACTTGGTCTTTGGGATCGCCTGTAATATTGCCGTATATTTCTTGACTTTTACCTTCAATATTTTTAGAAGCTGCCTTGACTTTATTCATCATTGCTATTTGAATAGGCGATGGGTTGATTAAATCACTGAATGAAGTTGCAGCCCAACTATCTCCAGAAAATAAACCTAATCCTATAAAAGTTGAAACTAATAAAACTAGGCTGATGGTTAACAATGTTTGACGAATTTTTTGCAATAAAATCATTCTAAATTCCCAAAATTTTAATTTTTCAAAGGATTAACTTGACTATTAACTAAGGACGCTAAACTAGAAAGTATATATAGGGAT
>NZ_JAYGHA010000004.1:142433-211269 GCF_034931405.1 Anabaena sp. UHCC 0451
GATTTTTTCAAAATTCAAATATGAGTCCTATAGGACTTACGCAAGTGTCACATCAAATTTCTCTTGTAGGGTGCGTCAGACTGCATAAATCCTGCCACTAAATAGATTTTTCACATCTGACGCACTCTACTAATATGCCAGTTGTGTAAGCCCTGGTATTAATAATGGAATTGCTATTTATACTTTCTAGAAAAATAACACTCTTATTCTTAGTCAATATTTTTTTTGACTTCATCTTTCACGTTTTCAACAACGTGAATAGTGCTTGCTTCGATTTGTTTTTCCTTACCTTCGGCTTGAGCTTGAGGATCTCCCGTAACATTGCCTACGGCTTCTTGAACTTTGCCTTCAATATTTTTGGCAGTTGCTTTAACCCGATTTTCTAAGTTCATAACATTCTCCGTATTAATTTTCAAGACCAAGATCAAGTAAATTCAAAATTGCATCACCGTTATAGTCGATGAGAATATTGCCACTCTTTACCTCTAATTCAAGGCCGAGCTTGAGAGTTTCCCACCTCACAAGTCTCCTTATGTATAGCCGGAATATAGATAGGGTTCTCTACATTAGATTCAAGTTACCGCTATTTAACCCATGCACAGTTATTCAAGGATGCTATTTCTTGAAATTTGGGTTATATTTATGTATTCACTCCTGCGGCTCGGAAAGAGGGAATTGAATACTCATAATTACAAAAAATTTGTCAAGGTTATACCTTGCTGTTTATCCTCAGTATTTCTAGTCTTTAAGATTGAACTAATCGATCTTTTCTCACTCCCTTACTCTAGCACAAATAGTTACATTAGCCTTATACCTAAAGACATAGTTAAGCATTTATCATTATTCAGATAACGACATCGCGTGTAAATGCAATTCTCTCTCCTCAATTGGTGAAAGATAATATTTAAACCATTGACTTGCTAATCTTCCTACTTCCTCCATCGCCCCAGGTTCGCTAAATTTATGGCTGGCTTCAGGAATAATTTCTAGTTGCTTATGTTGGGTAGAAATTTGTGACAGTGCATCCTCATTCATGGCAATGATCGCGCAATCATTACCACCAACAATCAATAACGTAGGAGACTGCATATAGGAAAGGCTCTCACTTACCAAATCAGTATAACCACTGCGGCAAACAATTGCTCCCACATTCATGGGACGAGCTAATGCGGCTAAAAATACTGCACCACTACCTCTATCTACACCAAAATAACCAACTTTTAGATCGTGGGTAATAGGGTTTTCAAACAACCAGTCTGTCACACTAATTAACCGCGAAGCTAAAAAATTAATATCATGACGAAAATGCTGAGTACGCTGATCAATTACATCCTCTTCTTCGGTCAATAAATCTATTAATATAGTCGCTAATCCTTCCTGCTGACGTAACAAATGGGCTAAATAATGATCGCGGGTACTATAGCGACTACTACCACTACAATGAGCAAATACGACAATTCCTTTAGCCTCTGGGGGTATAACTAATTCTCCTTTGAGTCTCAGAAATCCTACCTCAATAGTAACTATTTGCTCTAAAACATTCCAAAGTTGTGGATCATTCATTAGTTTAACCTTTTAGATAATGGGTAATCATGCAGAGAAAACAGCAATTTAAAATCTCAAGTAAGATCAAGATAGAAAATAAAATCTAAAGTCCAAAATTGGCTAATAATTGGCTTACTTCTTCATCGGTAGTTTGGGAAAAGTCGTCATACCAAAACCCAATCGCAGACATTAGTTCTGGGATTTGTAAACACACTATTTCATCTACTTCCGATTTCAACTCTTGGTAAGTGTCAGCAGGTGCAACGGGAATGGCGATAATAATTTTTGTAGGTTGTTGTTGTTTAAGAATAGCAATTGCAGCACGTATGGTTGAGCCAGTAGCAATGCCATCATCTATCAAAATTACCGTTTTATTTTTGACGTTGATAGGTGGAGCATCACCTCGATAAGTGCGATCTCGTCTTTCTAATTCCTGTAATTCCTCAGCAGCAACTACCTGAATCACTTCTTTATCTATTCCCAAAGTATTGATGACATCGTAATTTAGTACCCCCATTCCCCCAGCAGCAATTGCTCCCATTGCTAATTCTTTCTGACCAGGTACACCGAGTTTTCTCACTATACAAATATCTAAAGGCGCATTTAAGGCTTTGGCTACTTCAAATGCTACTGGTACACCCCCACGCGGCAATCCTAATACTAACAAGTTTTCTTGATTAGCATAAGATTTTAACTGTTGTGCTAACATTCGTCCGGCTTCGGTGCGGTTAGGAAATTTGCTCATCATTACTATCACCTCCTGTTCCTAATTTTAGACTGGCAATTTTAGATTGTTGATAACTTTTTCTCTATTAATTATTTATTTATTATTTAAAATAATATTTAAAATTCCGAATTATACACCAGAAGAAAGAGGATTTTTACTATCATGTTTGCTATTTCTTAATAAAACCTCTAAGCTGTTAATTTAATTCCAGTTATTACAGCGTCTTGCGAATCTGCTCCAGATGTTTGCTGAAACGTCTCTACTCTTGAATTGGGAGCATCCCAAATGTGTAAGTTTATTTTTAGGAAATCTGGCAATTGCTCCCAGGTTTGATATGAATAAACCGCAAAGGACGCAAAGGACACAAAGTTAAGAGGGTTTAAGAGAGTTTTCAGTATGGCAGCGTTTATTTTTTCTTTCACTGGGATGCTCCCCTTGAATTCTTACAACAAAATTACAATATTGATGAAAATCAAGTTGATGAGTTACTATTTCTGCATATTTACAAAAAATTGATTAATATGGCCAATATAGCTCAAGCTATATGCAGATAAAAACTACAATAGGTATAGATTTGAGATACTCCATAAGGAATACTTAACTATGTTTCACAAAATTTTAGTTGCTTTAGATAATTCTGACCGGAGTCAGTATATTTTTGAACAAGCTTTATCTTTAGCTCAGAGCAGTGAAGCTGAAATGATGTTGCTTCACATTCTCTCACCCTTAGAAGATCCTTATATCAACCCGATATTTTTGCAACCAGAAACAATTTATCCTACTTTGCATACTGATACCATTAATCAATATATGCAGGCTTGGGATGAACTCAGACAAGATAGACTAAATTGGTTGCGATCGCTAACTCAAACGGCTGTAAATGCCGGTGTCAAAACTGAGTTTACCCAAACGGTAGGTGATGCAGGCCGCATTATTTGTGAATTAGCTTTAAGTTGGTCATCTGACTTAATCATCGTCGGTCGTCGGGGTCGTAGTGGGATCAGTGAAGTTTTCTTAGGTAGTGTCAGCAACTACGTTTTACATCACGCTCATTGCTCTGTTCTCACCATACAAGGCCTAACCCCCCCTACTGTATTCAATACTGAAAGCACCCAAGCCACTTTAACTTAAAATCATCACAATTTTTTAACAATTTTTTAATGTTTGTCACTGTGCCAATATCGGGGGTTGAAACACAGCAGATTGCAGGTAAATAAACAGGAAAATTTAACTCGAAAATCAAGTATCAAGTGGCCTTTTAATCCTGACTCCTGAATTTTGCTGTAAGTTAAGTTTATTTGCAACTAGCCTCTTTAGGCAATTTCCTGATACGTTTATTACAACAGTAATAAAGTTAGCACAGACTATACTAGATATTAGCAATTTAGCAAAAACATCCAAATTTAAAATCTAGAGGTATCAATGAGTTTTACTAATCTTAGCAAAAAAACAAACGAATATAAAGAACTTAAAGAAAAACCACATTGGCAAGGTTCAGCCACGCTCAAAACTACTGCTAAAAGTCGAGAAATCAAGCTACAAGAGACAATCACTGACATGAGCATTGGGGATGATCCCAATCGCGGTCGAGTAGCAATTTTTATTGATGGTTTAAACTTATTTCATGCAGCCCTACAACTAGGGATTGAAATTGACTATGTTAAATTACTGTGTCGTTTAACTCAAAGTTCTCGCCTGTTAAGGGCTTTCTTTTATACTGGAGTTGATGCCAGCAAAGAAAAGCAACAGGGATTTTTGTTGTGGATGCGTCGCAATGGCTATCGTGTAGTCACTAAAGACATACTTGCAATTGCCGAGAATGGGAAAAAGCTGAATCTGAATGTGGAAATGGCTGTTGATATGATTACTCTAGCTCCCTACTATGATACTGCTGTCTTAGTCAGTGGGGATGGAGATTTATCCTATGCTGTCAGTGCAGTTACCAGCTTGGGATCAAGGGTAGAAGTAATTGGACTGCAAAGCATGACTAGCGATAGTCTGATTGATGTGGCTGATTACTTCGTGGATTTTGACAGCATTAAACAATACATTCAAAAAGATTCTCATGTCGGCTATAGTTATCGCTCTTCCTCCACTTCTCAAGTTTAAATTTCCATGTAGCTGCTGAATTTTTTTGCTTTTTGTTTTTGCACACTACCTAGCACCGCAGAGCGGAAGTCAAAAGTCAAAAGTCAAAACGAAGACAGCAGAGGATTGTCGATAGTTCACAATGATTGGTTTATTTACGCCGTGCTGTATTAGTTCTACTACATCAATTCAGAATGTAGTAGATGCTGCATTTCGTTTGCCACTTTTTTAGACCTGTGCTATACCAAGGTGAGAATAGCTAATAACTACTGCAATTAGCCCTAATACCAGGCTTTGTGATTAGATTTTGCACCTCATTTAGCTGCAATATACAGACACCATTGCTGGATATGACACAATCTCACATAATTTAAGGAGTGCAAACAGTGACTCAGATCCAATTGACTTTAGTGATTAGTTACCTACTAATGACTTGCTATTTTTTTACCAATTGGCTAAGGTTTACCCTCCGTCATCCTACATCTACTCCAGAGGATAAATTTTTCTCTTTGGTCATGTGTTTAATAACTACTATCTTCTGGCCTGTAGTTATTCCCTTATCTTGCTTAAAAATAATTAAAAATCGCAAACTAGAATTTATTACAGTGATTCCCGTGCTTTTGTTTATGTTTGCTTTTAGTATTTCCTACTGTCTCATATCTCTTTGAATAGTCATTCAATCTGTTTAGGCAGGGAATAGAAAATAATAAAAAATTCATTATTTAGCAATACCTTGTTCAAATTGGAAAAGCCTTGATTTGTAGGTTGGGTTGAAGCATGAAACCCAACAAATGCGTTGGGTTGCGCTGTCGCTTAACCCAACAAAGCAGAAAATGGACAAGGTATTGATTTAGCTAGGGTTTGCTGAATAAACATGAAAAGATTACGGGTAAAGGGTTTAAGCCGTTTTCAAGTAAAAAAAAGTGCAAGCTTTTACGAGGTGGAAACTTAAAAACCTTGCATTTAATTGCTACTCAAAGGAAAAATCGCTCCCATCCAACTCTTGAAACTGTTCCCTGTTCCCTGTTCCCTGTTCCCTGCCCTCACGGAAAGACTTTCTCAGCAAACCCTAGCTAATTAGATGAGGTTTTTTGATTGAGCTACTTATTATTGAACATTTGTGGGAAAAGTACCAGGTCTGACGGCGATATTGATACTTCTTCCATTGCGACGCAAATCCAAGCGCAAATTACCTCCAACTTGTGCTTTTTCCACCGCTTTCTGAACAGCAGTAGCATCTATCACGGATTCACCATTCAGCTTTTGGATCACATCTCCAGCACGTATTCCCGCTTTAAATGCCGGCGAATCAGGCATAACTTTAACTATCAACACGCCATTATTTTCATTCACAGTTAAACCGCTGTTGGGATCTGAGTTAATTCTTTGCTTTAACTCAGGTGTGATACCCACCATCTGAATTCCTAAATATGGATGTTGCGCTTTACCTGTAGTTATAAGTTGATTAGAAATGCGTTGGGCTGTGTTGATGGGAATTGAAAATCCTAAGCCTTGCGCTCCTTGAATGATAGCTGTATTCATGCCAATTACTTCACCTCGCGCATTTAGCAAAGGACCGCCAGAGTTACCGGGGTTAATTGCTGCGTCGGTTTGAATAAATTCTACTCGCTTATCGGGAACACCAACTTGATTGCTAGAACGTCCAGTACCGCTGATAATACCTGTGGTTACTGTATTATCTAACCCCAGGGGATTACCAATGGCGATCGCCCATTGTCCCGGTTGTAACTGATCAGAATTACCCAAAGTTACGGTAGGTAAATTGTTCGCCTCAATTTTTACTACCGCAACATCAGTTAACTCATCTGTTCCCACTACTTTACCTTTAAAGGTGCGTCCATCCTTGAGGGTGACAGTCACCGTATCCGCACCTTCCACTACATGAGCATTAGTCAGAATACGTCCATCACCACTAATAATGAAACCTGAACCCGCACCCCGTTCTACTCGATTTCCTCCTTGGGGTAATCGTGAGCCAAAAAAGCGGCGGAAAATGGGATCATTAAATTCTGCTGGTAACTTGGTTTGAACAGTGCGGGAAGAGTTAATCCGCACCACCGCAGGTCCTACTTTTTGTACAACTTGAGTAATAAAATTAGGATCTGTGTTTCCTGGTAATGGCGTTGCTGCATTTACTCTCCCCACAGCTAGTTTAGATGCACTTTCAGCTACCTGTTGTTGGTTATTTGCTAGATAGCCACCTGCAAAAGTCATCCCTGAACCCAGCAACACCAAGGATAAAGAAGCAGCTGCTTTTTTCCAAGGTGCATGATCATGGCTTTTGGTTAACATATTATCTTTGTCTTGTGGTTGGTTGAACATTTTTTTATTTGAAAGGATATTCACAGTTATTACTAATGTAGATATTGTTCTAGCTATTTTTGTTGCTCAATTCTAGCATTTTCAGCCTTTAGACCATTTGTGGATTACTCATACTTTAATGGCAATATTGCGGAAATTCTGGTTTATAACTCCGCTCTGACTGATGCAGAAAGCAATAAAGTTGAGTCTTACCTTGCCATTAAATATGGGATACCACTGAGTCCAGGGCTGGATTATACAGATTCTCAAGGTAATATACTGTGGGATGCAACTGTTAACAGTAGTTACTCCCATGATATTGCGGCGATCGGTATTGACAATGTTAACTCTCTTCAACAACTTACCTCCCGTAGTGTCAACGCTGACGATATTATTACAATCAGTAACGCGTCAGATTTAAGCAATGGCGAATTTCTCCTTTGGGGAAATGACAATGATGATGATGGAGCGATCGCTGAAACCTCTATCTCATCTCTAACTAGACTTGACCGTAATTGGGTTATTTCTGAAATTGGAGATGTCGGTGCTGTAGATTTAAGCTTCGATTTAACAAATATCACAGTTACAGGAACTGAAATCACAGACTTCCTATTACTCAAAAATGACAGTGTAAAAATTGCAGCCAATAGTTTTAATAGTAGTATAGTCACCTTCAACAGTGTTGATTTCCAAACTGGGGATACTTTCACTCTAATTACAAACAATCAATCTCCAATCATCAACAGTGCCACAACATTTAATGTGCCAGAAAATACGACCTCTGTGGGTAATGTTATAGCTACTGATCCAGAAGGATTAGTTCTAACCTATAGCATCACAGGTGGAGACGATGCTGCCAGGTTTACGATCATCTCTGATACAGGAGTTTTAAGCTTTGATACTCCCCCTGACTTTGACACTCCAGTTGATGTAGGAACAGATAACATTTACAACGTTCAAGTTCAAGTGAGTGATGGTGTGAATCTCGTTACTCAAGATATCGCTGTCACTGTCACCAATAATCCTAATGATACCTTAACAGGTAGCGAAAACAATGATGTACTGGATGGTGGAATAGGTGCAGATACTCTGATCGGCAGAGGGGGTAATGATGCCTACTATGTAGATAATAGTGGAGATACTGTCATAGAAAACCTTAATGAAGGAAGAGATACGGTTTACACAACTGTTGACTACACATTAGGGGAGAACGTCGAAAATCTCATCTTACAAGGAACAGCCATTAATGGCACAGGCAATGCCATCAACAACCGTCTATTAGGAAATAGCAATGATAACGTCCTTAATGGTCTTCATGGTAATGACAAACTCACTGGAGGATTAGGTAATGACAACATCAATGGAGGGGATGGTAGAGATACTATATCTGAATCAGCAGATGTTAACTTCACAGTCACAGAAGGAACTCTGACAGGACTGGGGACAGATACCTTCAGCAATATCGAAATTGTCAAATTAACAGCAGGAGTCAGTAATAATATCTTTGATGCTTCTGCCTTAACTACCACCAGTGCCAATCTCTACGGAAGAGATGGCGATGATACTCTCACAGGAGGAGCAGCTAATGATCTGTTGTCAGGGGGTGCAGGTAATGACAACCTCACTGGAGGATTAGGTAATGATCGCCTTTATCTCGGAACTGATACCGTTACCGATGTCGTTAACTACAACAGTGGTGATGGCTTTGATAGTGTCTTTAACTTTGTCCGGGGTATTGGTGGCGATCGCCTCAACTTCACAGGTATCAACTATATTGATGTGCGAGTATCAGGAACCAGTACCCAATTCCGACTCGGAGATGGTGTAGCGGATAATGCGGGCTTTGGCAAAGGAGCTTTGTTACTAACAACCAGCGCCACCACAGGCTTTAACCCCGCAGATGTTGAGGTGAATTTGTTTAATACCACGAACACAACTGGTTTCTTCTTCAGTTAGGCATCTAATCTTTCACAGTAAGTAGGGTTTGCTGAGAAAGTCTTTTCGTGGAGACAGGGAACAGGGAACAGGGAACAGGGAACAGGGAACAGTTTCAAGAGTTGGATGGGAGAGATTTTTCCTTTGCATCAAACTTAAATGCAAGGTTTTCAAGTTCCCACGTCATAAAATCTTGCACTTTCTGAAAATCAAAATGTCTAAAACCGTTTACCTGTAATGTTTTGAGATTTATTCAGCAGCCCCTAGTTATTGAAGAAAAAATTTCTGTAAACCTTACCTGTTCCCTGTTCCCTTTTCCCTGTTCCCTCTCCTAACATAGCGATCGCAATTCCCTATTACTATCTTTAGCCTCAGCATTGGTCTGAAGATAATCTTGCAGCCAATCACAAGCATAGTCTAAATGCTTCAATTTGAGAATATTGGGAATTTTCCACAGCAGTAAGCTACCATCATCTCCTAGTGAAGTGAGGATTTGACCATCCTTGCGAAACGCTACGGTGCGAATGCCTGATCCATGACCTTTGAGTGTTGCCAGTAGTTTTCCTTCTATTGTCCATAGCTTGACAGTTTCATCAATACTGGATGTGGCAACTAATGAACCATCTGGACTAAATGCCACACCCCAAACGGCGGACAAATGTCCTTTGAGGGTTGATACTAGAGTCCCATCTGTACGCCAAATTTTAGCGGTTTTATCGCCACTACTGGAAGCCACCAGCGATCCATTCGGGCTAAAAGCTACTCGCCATACTGCCGCCTCGTGCTTGAGAATATGGCGCAATTTACCGTCTTGAGTCCACAGTCGAACTGTCCCTTCATTACCCGCTGTGGCAAACTGGCTGCCATCAGGACTGTAGGCAACATCCCAAATGGGGGTCGGATGCCCAGACCAATTTCGGATCTTTTGTCCCAACCGTGTCCAGAGGAATATCTGTCCTTTAGAGGTAGTAGATACAAGTTCTCGCCCATTAGGATGCCAAGCTACTCCCAATGCTACTCCATCCTGGGGACTGAAGGTTTGCAACAATTTACCTGCCATATCCCAAACTTTCATGATGCCATTTTCCCCAGCCGAGAGGAATTGATTCTGGGTAGGGTGCAGGGAGAGGTTGGTAACATTTGCCTGATCAGCGTCCATGATCTGATAGGTTAATTTGTCCGGTGACAGCAGGATAAAATTATTGCTTGTGCCAGTAATGGCTATAGTTTTACCATCGTGACTGTAAATAGATTTAAGAAAGGTTGTGCTGGGTAAACCTTGCAAACTTTGATGAAAGGAATTGTGCGCTTGCCAAAGTAATACCGTATTATCAGCCCCAGCCGAAGCGATAGTAGTTCCATCAGGGCTAAAAGCTACCTCCCAAATGGCTGATTGGTGTCCTTTAAATGTATTTAATAAAGTACCTTTACGACTCCATAAAGCCAGGGTTTTATCATGACTGGCTGACACAAATTTACTGCCATCAGGACTAAAAGCAATTCCTTCCAATGCTGCACTGTGGTGGTTCAGTGTAGTGATCAGCTTACCATCTTGATCCCACAGTTTGATAGTTTTATCCAAAGAGCCGCTAACCAGAAGTTCCCCATCGGGACTAAATTCCAGAGCATGGACTGCTTGCTGATGACCATTCAGGGTTTGGAGACGCTGACCTGTGGGACTCCATAGGGTGACAGTACCGTTATTGCCCCCGATCGCAATTCGATCACCTTTAGGACTATAGTCCAGGATGCGGACTCCTGAAGGGTTGCCACCAGTATCAATGATGCCAATACGTTTCCCATTGATGTGCCAAATCTCGATTTTGCTGGTAGGTCCTCCAATTACTAAGGTTTGGCTATTGGGGCTGAAATCGAGACCCCAAATGCCTTGCAATTGAGTATAAATTGTGCGTTTTAACTCGCCATTAGCTGTCCAAATTTTGACAGTACCATTGTCTGCACAAGATGCCAGCCATTGACCATCAGGACTAAATTTGACGACTCGAATCATGGACTTATGTCCTGTCAATGTGGCTAACAGTTTCCCACTCCGATGCCAAAGTTTAATGGTTTGGTCTACACCAGCTGTTGCCAGCTTTTCTCCATCGGGGCTAAAACTGACGGTCATAACAGCTGCCTGGTGACTGTCGAGGCGATTGCGTTGATGAATACTTAATACTACCCGTTCCAAAATGGCATTGGCCTGAGCCTTTAGGGTGGGATCAACCTGCGGCCATAGCCGCAGCCGTTGTTGGGCGCGGACTGCTTCCAGCATAGACTCAAAGGACTGGTTAGAAGCAAATAGGGCTTCGGAGGTACGGATAATGGATCGGGCTTCGCTTAGGGATGCTTGACGATATTGGTACTGGGCAACAAATCCCAACCCAAAGGCAACCATTAAAAAAAAGGTGACTACTCCCAGCAAAATTCTCTGTCGCTTTAAGCTCTGCTGCTGCTCCAGACTGCGTTGGCGTTCAACAGACAGGCGGACTTCCACTTCTCGTAATCTCTCTATCTCTATTTTGGCTACGGTTTCCTGTCGGTCTAATGCCTGACTAGCGGCCAGAAATCGGTAATCCAGATCGCTCAGGCTTTGGTACTGAGACCAGAGCAACATATCTTCCAGGGACTGACCCCGCAGTAGTCTTGATTCATCAATATAGTTAGATGCGACCCAAGCATTAAGAGATTGGGCGTAGGGACGCAGACTATCCAATTGTTCTCGAATCCAGTTCGGGGAAAAGACCGCTTGGTAAATGCGATTTTTGGCTACTAACTTACTATGTCGTTTGCTAACTAATCCTGACAACAACAGTTCTGTTTGTTCCTGATTGCCATCAGTGGCTATTCCGCCTTGCTCTAAAATTTGTTGATATAGCCCTAGTAACCTGCTGGCTCGCTTTTCATCGTACAATAAGCGATTACGAATGGTACGTAGGTGTTCTGGGTTATCTTGTGCTTCCCAATTAACAATGATTTGCGATCGCACAATCTCTGCAATCCAAACTGCTTCATGTCTGGGAATTAGGTTTTGGCTCAACTCTGTCCGATCCTGAGTTAACAAGGCAACTTTTTGACAAAGTTTTTGGGTTAAAAATGGTTGTCCACCTGTCCAGTATAAAATTTCTTTTAATATGGCTTCTGGGTTACTTACATGATCCTGAAAACCTTCCAGCAGTGGTTTAGCTTCCGCAAATGTAAAGTCTTGTAGGTCAATTGCTCGACCAATGTTAAAGGGAGTACGTTTGCGATCGCTAATTAAATTGCCAGGGGTAGCAACACCAAATAAAGCCCAAGTTAAACGATCATAAGCTGGTTTATTGGTGCGTAGTTCATGACAAGAACGAATAAAAGCAAAAAAATCATTAACAGGAAATTCTAAGCTGAGAATACTATCAATTTCATCCACTAAAATAAACAGTCTCGTATCGGGAATTAGCTCTAAAATTTCATCTATAAATAGCTGTAATTGTAAGATTATTGGCAGTGTTTCTTGATTTTTCCACCAAGTTTTTATATCCAATTTACTCAGCAAATTCAGATTCAGGAGGATCTTTAACATGATACCTCGATACCACTGCTGATGGCTAACTTCCTCACTGCCAAACTGTGTCATATCAAGGTATACACAGCAATAATTCAGTTGTTGCAGTTTCTGTTCCACTCGTACCCGCAAACTAGATTTACCCATTTGTCTAGCATTGAATACATAGCAAAAATCCCCATTCAGCAAGGCTTCATAGAGTTCTTGGTCTGCTTGTCGTAAAACATAGGTGGCGACATCTGTTGTCAGACTTCCCCCAACCTTATAGGGATGCTGAATCATTGATTATCTTGGCATTTAATTAATAGGGGTTGCTGTATCGCTAAAGCGAAAGCTTCGCTAACGCGTAGCGTGCCGTTAGGCATAAAAATCTTGTCGTGATGACAGGTGACAGTTTCCAGAGTTGGATGGAAACGATTTTTCCTTCTCAGAATAATTAGCTATTTAAACCTCCAGCTAGAATACTAAAATATTGACGATATAGCTCATACTTAATACTGACTTTCTGCCCATTGAGTTTAACTAATCCCATGCTTTCCAATTCATAAGCTGTAGACATTTCCATCTCCACAGATTCAGGAGTTAATAACACTTGATAAAAAGCTTTAATCAAGTTATTATTCCGTTGCAAAATGCTCCTCTGTCGGCGCAGGTGATCGCCATAAATTCCTTTGTCAGTTGGTGCTTCTTCCAGCAATCTGGCTAAAGAAAAATATCCTGATCGCAACCAATAAAAAGCTAGGTTTAATAAATATGGATGACCACCAATCAGGTTAAACAGTGGTTCTAGACTTTGGTAGTCTTTGATCCCAACTGTGTGCAGTTGATAACGATCTGCTAAATCTTGTAATTGAGTAGTGGTTAAATCAGGTAATAACAATGGTAGACCTACATTAAACGGAGATTGGTGAAACTGAATCGGTAAATCTAATTCCCCAGAATTAGCAATTATTAATCTCAGCTTTTGCCAATCTTTACGCACTCTTGCTTGTTCGTACCATGAACGCAGTAAAGGAAAGAAATTATTTGCTAAATTAGGATAATCAACTAAGTAATGAACTTTATCAATGGCCACTAGAATCGGTTGTTGCAACTGATTTAAGATATATTCCTGGATGTAAGTTGTACAACTAAGTTTGCTACCTGCATCTTCAAACCAATAATCATCAAACTTAGGTTCTAAGTCTAATTGCCGACCAATGTTACAGCAAAACCAACGTAAAAACAGATCAAGATTACTTAACACTTCCGTATCTGCTTGCTGCACATCTACAAACACTGTTTGCATCCCCATCTGATTAGCAGATCCCATCAAATGATTAATTAAAGAAGTTTTACCCATACCAGAGGGTGCTTGAATGCGGATCAGACTTCCTGCTTGACTAATAGTAGCGATCGCTAAATCTTCAATAGGCGATCGCTTAATATATAGATCAGAACCAAACGGTAAAGGAGATCCCGGAAATTCTAGCTTTTGACAAGCATCTGGAAATTGGTAATGTTTATCAAAATTTAATCTGGTTAAGTGATAATTCTGCTTTAATATCAACCGTAGGTTCTTTTTTGTCACTTGACAGCCCAATTTATCAGACAGACATAACCACAGTTGAGAACCAATATCTTTGAGATAACCTTCTTGATACTGGGTTTCCTGTGCCATCTCTCGATACATCTTGCCATTCCAGGTATGTAGGAACACCATTTCTTCAATGTCGCTTAGTTCTCTGGGTGCAAGGATAATTTTGAGCAATTCTAATGGTTCTTGGCTTGAATGTCGAATCTGGTGGTTGGTCTGTCGCCACTCCCATTTTTCAGCACCTTGTTTTAATTCCTCACTTTTTTCTACGTACATTTTGCACCTATACACGATTAATTTTTTTTTCGCATCTTCCTTAAAACATATTCTTATGATCGGATTTCAGTAGTTTACCGTAAGTAACTAGGTAAAATTGTAAAGATAATTTTCTGATTTCTGGGAGATTCAATTCATGGACTATCCCTTGACAAATGTAAGAATATATTTTTATTATTAAAAATAACGACCGTTCGATATAAAAAACAGTTATTGAGTAGTTATGCCCAAAATCGTAGACCATGAACAATACCGCAAAGAATTAATCAGCCAGAGTTTTGACTTATTTGCTGAAAAAGGCTATGGAGCTATCACCATGCGGCAAATTGCTCAGGGTTTAAGTGTTTCCACGGGTACGCTATACCATTATTTTCCTAGTAAACAAGCATTATTTGAACAGCTAGTAGAGGAAATTAGTCAGCAGGATGTAATTACAGCTTTAGCAGAATTAGGAGGAAAAAATAACATCTCAGAAATGATGACAGCTTTGGGTAATTATTTAGTTAAAAACGAAGATTATCTAATTAAATGGACTTATGTATGGGTTGATTTTTGTCAAAATCAAGACTCAAAAACCATGTTGAATAATAGCACAGTTTTCAAACGTGCTAACAAAAGATATCAACAAGCGGCTTGTGAATTTTTGGGGATTGACGATCAAGTTTTAGCATCTTTTATTTTGAGCTTTGTTAATGGCGTAATTTTGGAAAAACTATGGGGAGATGAAACAATTGATTTTATGGAACAATGCCAGCTTTTAGGGGAAATGTTGACAGCTTATTTACAGAAAAAAACAGGTAAATAATTGAACGCAGATAAACGCAGATAAACGCAGATAAACGCAGATTTTTTATTGTGGGGAGTCAAGAAACATGAGTTATAAATTATTATTTAAACCTGGAAATCAAGGGCTAATTGCCCTAGTTTTAGCTGCCACTGCTATAACTGCGGGAATTACAATTTACGCAGTTTCTAATTTTAGTAAAGTTAATAATGCAGCCACAGGAGAATTAACTGAAACTGCTGCTATTTCTAGTAAAGTGACAGCATTAGGTAGACTAGAACCAGAAACAGAAGTAATTAAACTATCTGCACCTTTAGCCTTAGATGGGGATAGAGTAGCAAAAATCCAATTTAAAGAAGGTGATATAGTTAAAGCAGGAGAAATAATTGCAATTTTAGATTCACGGGATAAATTGCAAAATGCCGTTTTACAAGCCCAGAAACAAGTAAGAGTTTCTCAAGCTAAACTAGAGCAAATAAAAGCTGGTGCTAAACTAGGAGAAATTCAAGCGCAAAAAACCAGTGTTGAAAGAATAAAAGCCCAATATGAAGGAGATAAAAACTCTCAAGAAGAAAATATTGCTAGGATAGAAGCCCAATGGCAAGGTGATAGAATTGCCCAACAAGCAACTATTAATAAATTAACTGCTGAACTTAACAATGCTAAATTAGAATATCAACGCTATCAGAAGTTATATTCAGAAGGGGCAATTTCTAATTCTTTAATTGATAGTAAAAGGTTAAATGCTGAAACTGCGAAACAAAACTTCAGTGAAGCCAAAGCAGTTTTCAACCGGATTAATACTACTGCAAGTAAACAATTAGCAGAAGCAAAAGTTACATTAAATAGAATTAATACTACTAGCAATAAGCAAATTAGCGAAGCCAAATCTAAACTTAACAGTATTGCCGAAGTTCGCCCTGTAGATGTGAATTTAGCACAAACAGAAGTAGAAAGTGCGATCGCTACCCTCAAACGCACCCAAACCGACCTGGAAGCGGCTTTTATTCGCGCACCCATAACGGGACAAATTCTCAAAATTCATACCCGTGTCGGCGAAAAAATTGATGATTCTGGCATTGCAGACTTTGCACAAACAGAACAAATGTTAGCAGTAGCAGAAGTTTATCAAACGGATATTAGTAAAGTCAAACTCGGACAAAGAGCCGTAATTACCAGTCCTACATTCAGTGGTGAACTGCGGGGAAAAGTTATCCAAATTGGTTTACAAGTTAACCGCCAAAATGTATTTAGTAACCAACCAGGGGAAAATTTAGATAGTCGAATTATTGAAGTAAAAATTCGGCTGACTCCTGAAGACAGTAAAAAAATTGCAGGTTTAACTAACTTGCAAGTGCAAACAGAAATTGAATTGTAATCGCTAATTCAAGAAAATCAAACAGTATTCATTAAAAAGATATTTTCAATGGTGAATAAATTATTTCAGAAAACGCCTCTAGCTTGGCGACAGTTAATGAAAGAAAAAACCCGGTTAGCTATTGCAGTTGCGGGCATTACTTTTGCGGATATGCTGATATTTATTCAGATGGGTTTTGAAAGTGCATTATTTGATTCAGCTATTCAACCTCATCGGAATTTACAAGCTGATTTAGTATTAATTAATCCCCAATTTCAAACTTTATTTTCAGTCAAAAGCTTTTCTAGACAAAGACTGTATCAAGCTTTAAGCTATGACGGTGTAGAATCAGTTAATTTTGTTTACATTGGTACAGGACAATGGCGTAATTCAGAAACACGAATTGAGCGATCTATTTTAGTTTGGGGTGTAGATCCAAATAAACCAGGATTGCAATTTCCCGAAGTTCAAAAAAATAAAGATTATCTGAAATCACTAAATCAAGTAATGTTTGATCAAGCAAGTCGTCCAGAATATGGTGCTGTAGGTGATATCTTCACAAAAACAGGCAATTTTCAAACAGAACTAAATAGCAAAACTGTCAACGTTAAAGGGTTATTTAGTAATGGTGCTTCCTTTGCATCTGATGGTAATGTGATCGCTAGTGATTCAAGTTTTCTGCAATTATTTCCTAGTCATAAACCAGATCAAATTGAAGTGGGTTTAATTAATCTCAAACCTGGTGTGGATATTGATCAGATAAAAACACAATTGATAAAAGGATTAAATCCAGATCCCAAAAATCCCTTTGTGGAAGTAGGAACACCCGAAGATTTTGCTCAAAAAGAAAAGAATTATTGGGCTAATAGTACAGGGATTGGTTTTATTTTTGGTTTGGGTGTAGGAGTTGGATTTATTGTTGGTATTGTCATTGTTTACCAAATTCTTTATGCTGACGTTTCTGATCATTTACCAGAATATGCGACCCTGAAAGCAATGGGTTATACAGATAATTATCTTTTAGGAGTTTTAATCCAAGAGGCTTTATTGTTAGCTATTTTGGGTTATTTACCTGCATTTTTTCTATCCTTTGGATTGTATAAACTCACTTTTGCAGCCACCATGTTACCCATTTATATGAAAGCAAATCGGGCAGTAACTGTATTTATTATGACTGTCATTATGTGTAGTATATCTGGGGCGATCGCTCTGCGAAAATTGCGTTCTGCTGACCCCGCAGACATTTTTTAATCTCATGATTTTAACTACATTAGGGAACAAAAATATTTGTACCTCATTTTGTGCTAATCAACAACCGGTAAAAATAATTATGTCGCCAGATTTCGCAGATACTTTCGCTAAAAATAACATGACTTCAGAAACAGTAATTAATGTTTCTAACCTCGATCATTTTTTTGGCGAAAAAACATTAAAAAAACAAGTATTGTTTGATATTAATTTAGCAATTAAAGCCGGAGAAATTGTCATCATGACTGGTCCTTCTGGTTCAGGAAAAACCACCTTATTATCATTAATGGGTGGTTTACGTTCTGCTCAAGTAGGGAGTTTACAAATCTTAGATCAAGAAATGCGTGGTGCAAATAAAGGAAAATTAACTAAATTGCGTCGTCAGATTGGTTATATTTTCCAAGCACATAACTTAATGACATTTTTAACAGCCAAAGAAAATGTGAGAATGTCTTTAGAGTTGCATGAACAATATTTAAATCAAGATATCAACACCAAATCTATAGCCATGCTAGAAGCAGTTGGTTTAGGTGATCATGTTGATTATTATCCAGAAAGTTTATCAGGAGGACAAAAACAACGGGTAGCGATCGCACGTGCTTTAGTTAGTCATCCTAAAATAGTTTTAGCAGACGAACCTACCGCCTCATTAGATAAACAATCTGGTCGTGATGTTGTAGAATTAATGCAAAAATTAGCAAAAGAACAAGATTGTACAATTTTGCTTGTCACCCACGATAACCGCATCTTGGATATAGCTGATCGCATCATTTATATGGAAGATGGACAGCTAAAAAGTGATGGTGTGGATATGAGAATAAAACTAAATTGATACTTCTTTATTTGAAAATAATTTCCTCCCGAATTTCCAGATTGAGAGTGTGTTGAATTTTCAAAAGTTTTGTCAAACTAGCACTAGCATATCCATTTGCTTCATCACGTTGCACCTGTTGAGGTTTAACTCCTAAAAGTTTGGCGAAACTTTCTTGAGTGTGTCCGCGAATAATCCGTGCTTTGATTAATGCTTCTGGTAATTTTTCTAAACTATCATATTGCAATCGCTCAATTTTATTTTGATTATTTTTGAGATTTTCGTATTCTTCTATCTCTTGAATAAACTCCTCAATTTGGCTTTGTAGTGAATCAATACGAGCCTGGTGGCGTAGCTTTTGGTTTTCATCTTCTGGAACTGCTTTACTAGCATATTGAGCTATTGCTAACTCAAATTTCTTCATCTGTGCTTTAGTAATATTGTACTGCCATTCATTGAAAATCATAATATAATCTAACAACAAATCCAAAATTAATCTCTACCAAAAAAAACTCGCAGCCATTAACCCAGCAATACAGACAGGATTGTAAAATAACGCACTCCAAACCCCAGACATCCCCTACCGATACTTGTTTCTGGACAACAATCTGTTAATCTAGCTGTGTGCAGGATTTACAAAATAGTAAATGGAAATTAGTAATCTATTTAAAGCCGGTGGGGTGGTCATGTGGCCTCTGCTATTTTTTTCAGTGTTAGCAGTGGCGCTCATTTCTGAACGGATCACTTTTTGGGTAAAAATTAGTGGTCGCCAAGATCATGTAGTCAGGGAGGTGTTAAAGTTTTATCGTCAAGGTAATGTAGTTAGTGCTTTAGATCATTTGCAAAAAAATGCTGATTTACCTATTGCGCGGATTTTTTTAGCAGCTTTGGAATTAGAAGAACCTACCCCAGAAGAATTTCGCTTGGCTTTAGAAAGTGAAGCCCAGGGAGAAATTCCTTTACTTAAAAGGTTTCAAAACCTTTTTGATACTATTATTGGTCTTGCGCCTCTGTTGGGACTTCTCGGTACAGTTTTGGGCTTAATTGCTTCTTTTGCTTCTTTGAATATTGGTGATGTAGGCGGGACTAAAGCCACTGGTGTCACAGGGGGAATTAGTGAAGCTTTGGTATCTACAGCCACAGGATTAATCGTGGCTATTTTTACACTGTTTTTTGCTAATACTTTTCGCGGACTTTATATCCGCCAAATTGCTTGGATTCAAGAATATGGTGGACACTTAGAATTACTATACCGTCGTCACTATGAAAGAGGGATATAAATTCTATGCGCCTACCCGATGAACCAGATATTCCCGCACAGATAAACATCGTACCTATGATTGATGTCATCTTTGCAATTTTGACATTTTTTATTATGTCAACTCTGTTTTTAACTCGCTCGGAAGGATTACCGGTTAATTTACCTCAAGCAGCTACCACAAAATTACAATCTTCAGCAGAACCAATTACTGTCACTGTAGACCAAACTGGCAAAATCAGCTTAAACCGTCAACCAGTCGCCTTCAATAGTTTACCAGCAGCAGTCCGGGAGTTAATGGGTAGTACGACGGAAGTGATGATTATTATTAACGCTGATAAGAATGCTACTCATGGACAGGTTGTGGGTGTTATGGATCTTTTGCGTCAGGTGCAAGGAGCAAAATTAGCAATAGCTACTCAAAAGCCTTAAATGGTTATTTTAGGACACGTCAAAACATAAATTAGCCAATTTTTTACCAGGCTTTTCAGCTGACACCACCAGAAATTTTGGGATACTTTTTATTTGCCAGTCTTTTATGACAATTGACTACTTAAATAGTATTCTGAAATAATTAACCACCGTTTTACTAAAAATTTACCAAAAAATTTCCAGAGGAGTATCTATGATTATTTGGGTAAATGAGCAAATTGATCCATCAGGAATGATTCATGCTTGCATTGCTTGTTGTGACGAAACTCAAGCTCAGGATTGTCATGAGTCATTCAAAAAAACTTTAACTGAACAGCAAAGAGCAAATGGTTGGGTTGCACAATTACGTCAAGTAGATTCTTGGGATGAAGTTCCAGTCAATGCTTTAAAACTAAATTAATCTATTGTTAGTCAACAAAATCAACGCTTCTGAGACTTTGACTATCACGGTTGATAAGTTCTCTAAAATGTCAACTCTGTTAACTTCTAAATTCAGATACCAAAATATTGATGATTTTTTAGAAGTTTTCAGAGTTATTATCATAAGCAAGGAATAAAAAACAAACTTGCAAAATCTGAATCAATGTGGTGAACTATTCCAGTGTTTTCACTTCGGATCAAGGCTATCCCATTAATTTAGTTGGCAAAACGGGACAAGCTGTACAAATTTCTATTCATAATCCTAGTCAATATATCTGTGCCAACTGCGAACAGATATTACCAGATTGGAAACAACAACAGTTTTTGTGGGTGGTGGTTGTGTTACAGCAATCAAAATATCCACTCTTAGAAATGACTGCGGAAATAGAGAAGGAAAAAGAACGGTTACGAGAAAAGTTTATGCGTTTTGGTTGTGATGTGGCGTTTAATTTGCGCGATCGCGGCTATGTCACAGACTTAATTGATCCCCGTACTGGTTATCCTTTACTTTCTCATCCCGGTCCAGTTCCCCATGATGATACAGCTGTTGCTAAGGCTTTACTAGATTATCAGGTAATTAAAAATAAATGCTGTGTACTGGTGCATCCTGAGTGGGGTACTGCTGTTTATCCTAGCGTTTTGCTTTCGGCAGCACCACCCGAAATGATTGAGTTAGTCACAAAAGCGATCGCTCCTTTGCATGGTTGGACTGAGATTAGTCATTAGATATCTGGCACAAATATCAAGCAAATACTACTTCACCGTAAATTTATTTTTCGGAGCTAATGCTAACTTAAATTTGTGATACAGCAGAATTAAGGAGTCAGAATTAAGGAGTAAAACTGGCTTTGTATATAGGGTTCAATCTAGATTCTGTACCTTATTGATCTGCAATCTGCTATAAATAAGTTGGTAGGAAAAAACCAAGGTATGTAACAAAATGTAAAATCGCTAAAAGTCTTTCCCCTTTTGCCTTTGGCCTTGCCACAACGACAATTTTCAAAGCCTACCTACTTAATTGTGATAAATTGTGATAGTGATAACTATCAAAAGACGTATTAGATGTTACTGTCTAACTACCCTTCATTGATATTTATCTACTTGTTATCAATAGTTCTTAACAATGTTCTTAACAATTAATTGGCGCTGACAATTATGGCTATTTCCTATCCTTCATCTATTGCTGCTGTCTCTCCTCACCAACGCTTAATCACGGCTTTAGGACAACAAGCATTAGTTATAAATAACTATAACTTATTCTGCCAAATAGTAGTCAAAGAAATCGCCGACACTTTTGCAGTAGATTATGTGAGAATTTGGGAGGTAGTTTCTGATCGTCATTCTTTACGCCAAGTTAGCAATTATGGATTTTCTTCTGAAGAATTAATCAATAATATTAGCGTGGATTCTTATCCACCTTTAAAAGAAATACTCACCACTAACAAACCAATTCTTACTAAGCATATTCATCATAATTCCTGCTATGATTATCCTACACCACCACCGACTAATAGTAAATGTGGGTTAAGTTTACCAATACTATCTGAATCGCAACTAGCATTAGGAATTTTAGAAATCTATAGCAAAGTTGAACGCATCTTTACTATGGATGAAGTTCACTGTTTGCAATCTATTTCTCACTTACTTACCACTGTAATTGAAAGACAAAGAATTTATTCTTTAGAACAAACCCAGTCACAAATTTTGCAAGAGGTAGCCGTCGGAGAAAATCTATTAGCGATATATAATGATCTTTGTTTATTGTTAGAAAAAATCTTACCAAATGCTTATTGTTCGATCTTAATCCGCGATTCTCAAGCAAACTGCTTAAGAGGAGGAGCAGCCCCCACTTTACCTGCTGAGTTTGCTCAAGGAGTAGACGGTTTAATGATTGGTGAATGTTCTGGTTCTTGTGGAACAGCAGCCCATCGGGGAGAATCAGTATTTGTTAATGATATTGCTAATGATCCATTATGGGCTGAATTTAAAGATTTTGCTTTAAGTTATAATATTCGTGCTTGTTGGTCATCTCCTTTCCTGTCTAAAACTGGAGAAGTATTAGGCACATTTGCTATTTCTCATTCTGTTCCTTGTCAAGCTACTCAGCACCATTTAGATATTTTAAAAAAAGCGACTCATTTAGCTAGTATAGCTACAGAAAATGCCCTGCATACAATGGCATTAGAAAAAGAAATTAAAGAAAAGAATCAAGCTTTAACAGAATTAAAACAAGCGCAAAGTCAACTGATTCAAAGTGAAAAACTCTCTAGTTTAGGTCAACTGGTTGCTGGGGTTGCCCATGAAATTAATAATCCTATTGGTTGCATCACCGGAAACTTAAAACCTGCTCAAGATTATATTCAATATTTATTTAGTTTAATCAGCCTTTATCAACGAGAATATCCTCAAGCATCTGGGGAAATAGCCTCAGCATTAGCAGATGGTGATCTCGACTTTATTCAGGAAGATTTACCTAAATTATTGCAATCAATGGCTAATTCGACGGAAAGAATTTACGAAATAAGTCATTCTATGCGAACTTTCGCCCGTAGTGACAACGATAAAAGAGTTGTTTTTAATCTTCATCATGGTTTAGATAGCACTTTATTAATTTTAAAGCATCGTCTCAAAAATCAAGGCAATCGTCCTGAAATTAAAGTTGTAAAAGAGTATGGCAATATTCCTGTTTTAAATTGTTTTCCAGGACAACTTAATCAGGTGTTTATGAATTTATTGGCTAATGCCGTTGATGCTATTGAATCTGCTGGATTTGATCAACGCCACCATCAAATCACAATTAAAACTTATTTAACCCCTGATGAAAATGCCATTGTGGTGACTATTCAAGATACAGGAATGGGAATGTCTGATGAAGTGAAAAGTCATCTATTTGAATATTTATATACTACGAAAGAGGTGGGTAAGGGAACAGGTTTAGGCTTGTCTATTGCTCGTGAAATTGTGGAAGAAAAACATGATGGTAAACTTACCTGTGTATCTATATTGGGTGAGGGAACATCCTTTATGATTTTATTACCGTTGAATGCTGATGAATAAATGGAAAACCTGGATAAATCAGTGACTTGAGATGGAGATTGATCCAAAAATCAGATACCTTTTCAAATTCGAGACTATCCTGACTTCTGACTCCCTAATTATTTTTCGGTTGTCGCAGTTGCTGAGAATTAATTGGACCCAGAACTTGATTTAAACTCCGCAGTTGTTCAGCTGTACCCATACAAATTAGCGTATCTCCTGACATTAAAATAGTATCTCCAGTTGGTCCACCAATGAGATTACCGTCACCGCGACGAATAGCTAAAACTAATGCGCCAGTTTGCGATCGCAATTTCGCTTTTTGTAAACTTTGACCGACAAAAGGACACAAAGCCGGTTCTAGTAAAAATTCTTCCATATATAACTGACGATCTGTACCAGAAAGCATCCCATCCACAAAGTCTAAAACCTGCGGTCTGAGTGCAGCCGCAGCCATACGTTTACCCCCAGTAATATAGGGAGAAATTACCGCATCTGCCCCGCCTCGTTGTAACTTTTGTAAAGCTTCTTCTGTACTTGCTCTGGCGATCGCCCGAATATTTGGATTCAGGGTTTTTGCTGATAATACAGTATATAAATTTTCCGCATCAGAAGGCAAAGCTGCTACAATACAAGTCGCCTTTTCTACACCAACTTTCAACAAAGTTTCATCCAAAGTTGCATCACCCTGATAAGCAATATAACCTTGTGATTCGGCTTTCTGCACAGATTCAAATTCAGCATCAATCACTACAAAAGATACATCCTCAGCCCGAAACTCCTTAGCAATTTGTCGCCCAGTCCGACTAAAACCACAGATGATATAATGTCCTGATAATGATTCCATTAAACGCCTTTGTTGTCTAAGTCGAATCCCTTCTTGAAAATAGCCTTCAATCACAGCTGCTGTAAATCTATTAACAATGTAACCAATATTGATCACACCCATCAAAATTAAGGCAATAGTAAACAACCTTCCCCGACTACCTAGCGGGTTAGTTTCTCCATATCCGACAGTAGCTAAAGTGATGACTGTCATATAAGCAGCATCTTCCCATGACCAGCCCTCTATCAAGCAATACCAAAAAGTGCCAATTAGGAAAACACAGACTAAAGCCAAAGCCCCAGCCATTAACTCTTGTTGAATCTGCTTATATTTCTGTTCCAGGGTAGAATACACAGGCAATTAAAAATTAAAAGAATGCAGAATCTAGAATTTAGAATTACGTTTTGCAACGGGACTTTAACCCCCAAAGGTAAATTAAAAATTCAAAGTTAAAAATTAAACGTAAAAAAACCTGCTACTTCATAGTATAAGAATTTTTGAAATATTCATGAAAACCTGCTAAATAGAGTATAGGATTAAAAATTTCAGGAGGTGCGGTAGTGAGTATCCAAAGTCTAGCTGAACAGCCGATAATCCCCTCAGACATCAATTCCTTTAATGCAGATAGTTTTAATCAAGCTGTGATGTCCACCTACGGACGCTTTCCCATTGCTTTAGAACGAGGTGCAGGTTGTCGCGTTTGGGATACCCAAGGTAAGGAATACTTGGATTTTGTGGCCGGAATAGCCACTTGTACTTTAGGACACGCCCACCCAGTCATGGTAGAAGCCGTAACACGCCAAATCCAAAAACTGCATCATGTCTCTAATTTGTACTATATTCCCGAACAAGGTGAGTTAGCCAAATGGATTGTTGATCATTCTTGTGCCGATAGGGTGTTTTTCTGCAATTCTGGCGCTGAAGCCAATGAAGCAGCAATCAAATTAGCGCGAAAATATTCCCACACTGTCCTAGAAATCGCCCATCCCATCATTTTAACTGCTCATGCCAGTTTTCACGGACGGACTTTAGCAACTGTCACCGCTACGGGACAACCAAAGTATCAAAAGAACTTTGATCCTTTAGTCCCTGGTTTCCACTATGTCAACTATAACGATATTAGAGCCGTTGAAGCTGCCGTAACTGAGTTAGATGAAGGTAATTATCGTGTAGGGGCAATTTTAATTGAACCACTGCAAGGGGAAGGTGGTGTACGTCCGGGGGATGTGAAGTATTTCCAAAGACTACGAGAGATTTGTAACGAAACTGGCATTTTATTGATTTTTGATGAAGTGCAAGTTGGGATGGGACGCAGTGGTAAATTATGGGGCTATGAACATCTGGGTGTAGAACCGGATATTTTCACCAGTGCAAAAGGACTGGGTGGTGGTATCCCCATCGGTGCAATGATGAGTAAAAAATTCTGTGATATTTTTGAACCTGGAGAACACGCTAGTACATTTGGCGGCAATCCTTTTGTTTGTGGCGTGGCTTTAAGTGTTTGCCAAACTTTAGAAAAAGAGCATATTTTACAGAATGTAGAAGAACAAGGCGCTCATTTACGAGAGGGATTAAGAGCGATCGCTCGCAAATATCCTCAGCATATCTCAGAAGTGCGCGGTTGGGGTTTAATCAACGGCATGGAAATAAAAGCTGATATTCCTTTAACTGCTGCTGATATCGTCAAAGCTGCTATGGATGAAGGTTTATTATTAGTACCTGCTGGTCCAAAAGTCGTCCGGTTTGTACCTCCTTTAATTGTCACTGAGACAGAAATCAATCAGGCATTAGAAACTGTGGAAAAAGCATTAGCTAAAGTCACAGCATAATTTGTCATAGTGCCTCCGTCTCCCTTACGGGAGACGTAATTCGTAATTAATAATTCGTAATTTAAGAATTATCAATTACGAATTTTTTTATTTCCTAGAGGAAATGCAGTAGCGAAAAAACTAACTCAAAACCCAACTAACCAAAGTTCTCACACCAAAACCGGTAGCACCAGCACCGTTGTAGCCATTTTCCTTATCAGCCCAAACGGGACCGGCAATATCTAGGTGCGCCCAAGGGGTATCCTTAACAAACTGCTTCAGGAACAAAGCCGCAGTAATAGAACCGCCATAACGAGGTCCGGTATTTTTCATATCCGCAATACCAGATTTTAACCCGTCAAAATATTTCTCTTCCATCGGCATCCGCCAAATTTTCTCACCTGCTGTTTCTGACGCTGTTTGCAGTTGGGAAGCAACATTATCATCAGGTGTAAACAAACCTGCAATATCATCACCCAAAGCCACTACACAAGCACCTGTAAGAGTAGCTAAATCAACGATCGCATCTACACCCAATTTATCAGCATACACCAAAGCATCAGCCAAAGTTAAACGCCCTTCAGCATCGGTGTTATTAACTTCGATTGTTTTGCCATTAGAAGCTGTCAGCACATCTCCAGGGTGCATAGCCTTACCGCTAATCATGTTTTCGGTGACGGCTGAGATAAAGTGAACCTCTACATCTGGCTTTAACTGCCCAATAGCTTTAGCAGCGCCAAGAGTGGCCGCAGCACCACCCATGTCAATTTTCATGGTTTCAATCCCGCTACCAACGCCTTTAATATTCAAACCGCCGGAATCGAAAGTTAAACCTTTACCGATAATTGCCAGTTTGCGTCTAGGTGCGGTTTCTGGTTTGTAGATGAGGTGAATAAATTTAGGTGGTAAGTCAGAAGCTTGGGCGACTCCTAAAAAAGCACCCATACCTAATTTTTCACATTCTGCTTGTTCCAGAATTTCCAGATGTAAACCATGTTCCTTAGCTATAGCTTGGGCTGTTTCTGCCATAGTTATCGGTGTCACAGCATTAGCTGGGGCTGCTACTAACTGCCTTGCTAAAATTACCCCAGAAACAATTTGTTCTGCACGGGTGATGGCGGCTTCTTGTCCCGCTAACCCCAATAAATCAATAGTTTCGATAGGGGGATTTTTATCTTCTGGTTCTGATTTGAAGCGAATATCTTGGTAAAGTGCCAGCTGTGTACCTTCAGCAATGGCTTGGGCTGTAGCGGCTGGGTCATTGTTGCAAACTGGTAAACTAATTGCCAGGGTTTTGGTTTTTTGCTTTTTAGCAGTTCGCGCTACTGTAGCGGCTACACGGCGTAAAGTTTCTAATTTCAGCGTGTCTGGTTTTCCTAAACCCACTAAAATTACCTTTTTCACTGGATGACTAGCACCTACCCGAATCACGACGGTGCTATTTAGTTTACCTGTAAATTCTTCTTCA
Organism: Anabaena sp. UHCC 0451; assembly: GCF_034931405.1. Classification (NCBI taxonomy): domain Bacteria; kingdom Bacillati; phylum Cyanobacteriota; class Cyanophyceae; order Nostocales; family Nostocaceae; genus Anabaena; species Anabaena sp. UHCC 0451. The sequence goes on from NZ_JAYGHA010000004.1 coordinate 169,895, forward strand.
GCAATGATTTCTGAGAAAATTCCGCCGCATTTCTCGTTTAAAGTGGCTAAATCGCCTGTTAACTCTACTGCGTCTTCAAATAAGCCAACGGCTAAAGTATCACCACTCCAATCTAATAAAGCTGTATTTGTAGTTTGAATCGTCATTTTTGTAATGTTCTGTAAACCTTCCTTACTTGTACCAGTATTGCTTAAAATTTCCAGGGTGTGGGGATTGTTGATTGGGGACTGGGGATGAAAACTAACTTCTCCTGTTAAAATAATCCCTATTAGGGATTGAAACTAACCGATCCTCACTATTGGCAAAATCTCTATTGGAGATCGAAAACATAATGTTGAACATCACAAACACCAAGTTGAGCTTTTCCAGCAATAATTCTCTTGGTGAAAATGAAGCGATGAGAGAAATTGCTTACAGCATGGATTTATTGATTCCTGGATTATACTTATGGCTACCAGGAATACTTATGCGCCTTGGTGGTGCTGTTCCTGATGATCAACCTTATAAATATCCAGGTAAGATTCACAGCAGAATAGGCATTGCTTTAGTATTGCCAGGGTACAAGATTTTTACATCATACCAGGGAACTTATGACTCATTTGGAGAGGAGTTAAAAAAAGGATAGGTTAGTAAGGTAAAAGATATTCATATTTTATCAGGCTACCTATGACTCTCAACAAGCATAAAGTACAGGGACTACCAGAGTTTAAATGTCAAACTTTAAGCGCAACTCAATTTGAGCAATTAATGATTGATGCTGGTTACTCAATATCAGGAACTGCGCCAGCCCAAGGTAATAGGATTAAGGTGTGGTGGATTCATGATCAATACCCAAGGGTAGAATCTATTTATAGTCCTGACAAGAAAACAGTTATCACAGCTTACCATGTATAAATTTTACATCTAAAGTTTTGAATTTTACTAAATTAATTTCTATAAATTCCTTTACAGTTTTTTTAATCACAATGACCGAATTATCAGGAGGGACGAAAAATGCCGTTGTTGAGTAATATTGAAAGACGGGCAGTAGAAAGAACTCAGAAACAAACTCGGAAACAAGATATTATTAAACTTGTACAAGTACGGTTTGGTAATATTCCAGAAAATCTGGAGTATAGCATTAATCAAATTGATGATACATCTTTGTTAGAACAAATCTTTGTATCAGCAATTAGTGTTAATTCTTTGGAAGATTTTTCACAGCTATTTAACTCTAATTCAGGAGAATTAGAATAATTTAGAATGAAAGTTTTTGGTTGGTTTGGGGAAAGGTTAAAAGTTATATTTTTCCCTTTCTCCTTTAACCTAGAAGTATTGAGCCGACTTCTATCTTAAATTCTACTCGCATAACTGTTTTTTACAGTTTCTATAAATTCATGATCTTCCAAAATCTGATACAAATTTACATTTTCTTCTAACAAACAAGCATGACCACTATCAGGTAAAATTAAGGTCTTAGGATTAGGTAAAATATTATCTAACCGTTCCACTTCACTCACAGAAGGTAACAACCGATCGCTACCTCCAGCAATTAATAATACCTGTTGCTTCAATTTTTGCAATCTTTCCTCTTCAACTTCAAACTCCCGCAACAACGACAACCGCCAATTTACCGTTTCTGCGGGTAGAGAACGCATACTTTTTAACAGTTCATGGCGATCGCTGCTAGATATCCGTGCTAACGATGCCAAAAACGGTAATAATCCCAATGCACCGACATCATAAAACCATGATGGCACTAAATCAGTTAGTTGCGATAATGAGGTCAACCAAGGACGTAGCTTAAAAGCTGAAGCGGGATTAATTAAAATAATGCGTTTAAATAAATGTGGTGATTGGGTAGCGACATTCATCGCCAAACAACCCCCAAAAGACTCCCCACACAGATAAACTGGACGGTGACAACTTCTTTCTAATTCTGCGTGAATTAAGTCTAAAACATTGCTAGTCAGCACTTCCCAGGTGGTGAGGTCTTGTCTGGGGATCGCTAAACAACGGACATCAAAACCCATTTCTAAACCAGCAGTTTGCGATCGCAGCAGTTGACCACTTCCATCCATTCCTGGTAAATAAACAAACAGTGGATATTCTGGTTGTATGCGCTTGGGAGTCAGAAAACAAGGTTTAAGTTCAACGTTGGCCATTTTACCCCTGAGTCTTTATCTATTTGACCTTGTTTTACTGTACCGTTTCATTGGCAATCATGGGAATTGGGATTGGGGATTGGGGGTTGGGGATTGGGGATTGGGGATTGGGTAAGAATTTGACTAATAACTAATGACTAAAATCAGCTTTTCGAGATAAAAATCAGTCAAGTCTGAAACTATGATTACAGATTTTAGTGAAGTTTGAATGAATTATATATAAAGTAAGTGAAATCGCTTAACCCATCCTTCACATACTCCCCCAAGGTAGGTAATTAATAATTGGTAATTAATAATTGTTAATTAATAATTCGCTTATTAATAATTGGTAATTAATCTCCCTAATCCCTAATCCCTAATCCCTAATCCCTAATCCCTAATCCCTAGTCCCTAATCCCTAATCCCCAGTCCCCAGTCCCCAATCCTAGATATCACAAAACAATTCTGGAGGTGAGAAATTTGCTAATATTAAATTGTTGTTGGAAAAATCAGTTGCAATGTTATATAATTGCGTAGTTTTACAGAATTATCTAAGCGAGAAAACTGTTTAATAATTTGAATTTGTTTTTTTATTTTGTATGAATCTAGTGAATAAAACTTCAAAAACCTTTGTACTGACCACACCTTTATACTATGTAAACGATGTTCCCCATATTGGCAGTGCTTACACCACAATGGCCGCAGATGTAATAGCCAGATTTCAACGCTTGTTAGGACATCAAGTATTGCTAATTACGGGTACAGATGAACATGGGCAAAAAATTCAACGGTCAGCAGAAAATTTAGGAAAACCACCACAAGAGTTTTGTGATCAAATTGTACCCAGTTTCATTAACTTGTGGCAGGTTCTGAACATTCAATATGATCGCTTTAGTCGTACTACCGCTTTCAACCATCATGCCATTGTTAAAGAATTCTTCCAGCGAGTTTGGGAAAATGGCGACATTTACCAAGGACAGCAAAAAGGCTGGTATTGCGTATCCTGCGAAGAATTTAAAGAAGAACGGGAACTGCTAGACGGAAAACGCTGCCCTATACATACTACCAAACAAGTAGAGTGGCGAGACGAGCAGAATTACTTTTTCCGCTTATCCAAGTATCAAACCCAGCTAGAGGAATTTTACCAGTCTAGACCAGATTTTATCCAGCCTACCAGCCGCCGGAATGAAGTCCTCAACTTCGTTAGTCAAGGTTTACAAGACTTTTCGATTTCGCGGGTAAATCTGGATTGGGGTTTTCCTGTACCTGTAGATCCCAAACATACCCTTTATGTCTGGTTTGATGCTTTGTTGGGTTATGTAACAGCATTGTTAGAACCCGATGCAGAACCGACTTTAGCCAATGCTTTAGAAAAATGGTGGCCAATCAATCTGCACCTCATAGGTAAAGATATATTGCGGTTTCACGCAGTTTATTGGCCAGCAATGCTGATGTCAGCTGGTTTACCCTTGCCAGAACGAGTATTCGGGCATGGATTTCTGACTAAAGATGGTCAAAAAATGGGAAAAACTCTAGGTAATACCCTTGATCCTATTTCATTAGTTGAAAGTTATGGTAGTGATGCCGTTCGTTATTACTTCCTTAAGGAAATCGAATTTGGTAAGGATGGAGATTTTAATGAAATTAGGTTCATTAATGTTCTTAATGCAGATTTGGCTAATGATTTAGGTAATTTGTTAAATCGCACTTTGAACATGGTGAAAAAATACTGCGCTGGTAAAGTGCCGTCAATCGCACCAGAGGTTATTCCATCTGAGAATACTTTAAAAGCGATTGGCTTAGGTCTGGGAGAGAAGGTGAAACAAGCATACACAGCTTTAGCTTTCAATGAAGCCTGTCTAGCAGCCTTATCGTTGGTACAAGCCAGCAATAAGTTTATTGATGAACAAGCCCCTTGGTCATTATATAAACAGGGAAAGCAGGAAGAAGTGGAAGCGGTATTGTACACAGTTTTGGAATCTGTGAGACTAGCAGCTTATCTCTTATCCCCGATAATTCCTAATATCAGCAGTGATATTTATCAACAACTGGGTTGGGGAATCAATTTTAACGATCAAATAGAAAGTTCAATTGTTGCACCTTTTAGTACCCATGCAACTTGGGGCTTACTATCAGATCAACAACAGTTGGGTACACCTCAACCAATTTTTAAACGGATAGAACTACCAAAAAACGATTAGCACTTTTCATTTTTGATTGAGTTTAAAGACTGAATCGGGGCTAAAAAAATTTAAGCCCCGGAAAATTATCATAAGCCAATCTAACAAGAACAATAAAAGTTAATTATTTCTATCAGAAATAACATGGATAACAACCGAGGTATGACAATGATGTTGAATAATTTGGAAAACGACTCTATCTTTACGCCGGAACAGGTTTTGGAAAATCGGGGTCGTGTGGCTATATTTATTGATGGCTCAAATTTATTTTATGCGGCTTTACAATTAGGAATCGAAATTGATTACACTAAGCTCTTATGCCGATTAACTGGTGGTTCCCGGTTGTTGCGGTCTTTTTTCTACACTGGTGTAGACCGGACAAATGAGAAGCAGCAGGGGTTTTTGCTGTGGATGCGTCGTAATGGTTATCGAGTCATTGCTAAGGATTTGGTACAGCTGCCAGATGGATCAAAAAAAGCTAACCTAGATGTGGAAATAGCTGTCGATATGATGGCGCTAGTTGATTCCTATGATACCGCAGTTTTAGTTAGTGGTGATGGCGATTTGGCTTATGCTGTAAATTCAGTCAGCTATCGTGGTGTTAGGGTTGAGGTGGTGAGTTTAAGGTCGATGACTAGTGATAGCTTAATTAATGTGAGCGATCGCTATATTGATTTAGAAGCCATTAAAGAAGATATTCAAAAAACACCCCGTCAAAGCTATCCCTATCGACCATTGTCTACCATGGGTTTCCTGGACGATCATCGAGATAGTGAAGGACATTTAGAAATTCCAGAATAATGCAAAATCAACAAGGCGGGAAGAATGGGAGAGAACATTCAAAATTTCAGAGGGGAATTAAATCCAACTCCCCCCGCTTCTATGTTTATGATATTTTACAAATGCCACTAAATTTGCATTATCTGCCTTTGTCTTTATTGTTGGTAATTGGATTATTTTCCTGCGGTAATCCATCTGCTACCAACAAAGCAAATACAGGGGATTCATCTAAGCAAGATAATACTAGTAAGTTAACTTTTTTTGGTGTAGCTTTAGAACAATTTGATGAACAAGGCAAACCAATTTGGAAAGTCAAAGCTAAACAAGCTAAGTATACCAAAGAAAAAGAAATTGGTGAAGCACAAAGTCCTGAAGGTGAACTTTACCAAGATGGCAAAGTAGTTTACACCATTAAAGCTGAAACAGCCGACATTAAGCAAGATGGTAAACAACTATTTCTGAAGGGTAAGATTATTGCTACCGATCCTCGCAATGGTACTATTTTACAAGGTAATGAGTTAGAGTGGCGACCTCAAGAAGATTTATTGATTGTTCGCAATCAGTTAAATGGAACTCATAAACAATTAAAAGCTACCGCTCAGGAAGCAAGAGTAAAAACCCGTGAACAACGGCTAGAATTTTCTGGAAAAGTAGTTGCTACTTCTGCTGATCCTCAATTGCAAATGCGAACCGAACATTTAATTTGGCAAATTAAAGCAGAAAAATTAATTAGCGATCGCCCCATTGAAATTGACCGTTATCAAGATAATAAAATCACTGACCGTGGTCAAGGAAATGCCGCAGAAGTTAACTTAAAAACCAAAATTGCTACTCTTCAACCCAAAGCCCAGCTACAGTTACTAGACCCACCCATGCAAATAACTAGTAACTCTATGACCTGGAATATTAATCAAGAAATTGTCAAAACAAATTCACCTGTGCGTGTTTTTCATCAAGCTGAAAATGTAACTGTAACTGGCAATCAGGCAGAAATGAAAATATCACAAAAAACAGTTTATTTAACAGGAAATGTGAATGCAGTAGGACAAAGAAAGCAATCTTTAAAATCTGATCAACTCACTTGGAATCTAGACCAAAAATTACTAGAAGCCCAAGGGAATATAGTTTATCGTCAAGTTGAACCACCATTAAATTTTCAGGGTGCAACCGCAGTCGGTAATCTACAAACAGAAAATATTGTTGTTAAAGGTGGTGCTTCAGGTAATAGAGTCGTGACGGAAATTATTCCCCAAGATATTGCTCCGTAGGGAGATGGGGATTGGGGAGAATCAAGTCAAAAGTCAAAAGTCAAAAGTCAAAAGTCAAAAGTCAAAAGTCAAAAATTCTGTTCCCTGTTCCCTGTTCCCTGTTCCCTGTTCCCTCTTCAACCTTTATACAAAATTTCATTACGGCTAGGTGAGCCTAATTTTGGTAAAGAATTTTTGGGTGAGTGGGGAGTCAGGGCTGTAGGAACACCAGCGGATACTTGTAATTGTTTGACCAAATCTTGTAAAAGTTTATCTTGTTCAGCACGGAAACTCGATACATTGTAACCACGATTGATAATAGCAAACCAGACTAAACCGCGATCGCGTGTAGGTACAACTCCGGCTAAAGCACTGACATCACTGAGAGTTCCCGTTTTCATCACAGTTGCAGATGGCATATCCCTATATCGCATTGTCCCGCGATTATCGAAGCCAGAGGTAGGGAACAAGTCAGCTAAAGTCAAATTATGGGATGATGCTTCCCGTTGTAGTGCCATAAACATAGCACAGACGGCTCTAGGGGAAATCTGATTTTCTCGTCCCAGTCCAGAACCATTAATTAACTGAATTTCCGACTGTGGTACATTAGCCATTTTAGCAGCAGTAGATTTAACTACATTTGCGCCTCCTACCGACTGAGCTAACATTTCAGCTATGTCATTATTACTGTAAACATTCATCTCCTTAATCAATTGTTGTAATGGTAAGGAAAGATGACGTACAAGTAAAGTTTGTTTAGGGTTAGGCTGTGCTGCAACTTTCACCGTACCAGCAATAACAACTTGAGGCTTGGGTGTTCCCTTGGGCATGATAGAGTATTGGTAAATCACAGAACGATTCCAGGTTTTGTGATCTAATGCTTGTTTAAGTAATTGACCGGCTACTGTAGGGTTAGTATAGAAATTCATAGCGAAATTGCCAGTAATCACTAAATTTCCCTTTACCTGCTTGATGCCGATTTTATTGAGAGCATTACCGAGAGCGATCGCTTCCTCTCCTACAAACATCGGATCACCACCACCACTAATCACCAAATCACCCTGCACTACCCCATTAACTATTGGACCTGTAGCACTAACCAAAGTTTCAAATTGATGGTCAGGACCCAAAATTTTAAAAGCGGCTAGAGAAGTAGCCACCTTAGTTAAAGATGCTGCCGGTAAAGGTATTGTACCTTGGTGATTAGCCATTAACATTGGACCTGACTGCAACCAAATTCCTTGATGCTTAATCAGATTTTGCGTTACCAACTTAGAAGTCATCAACTCCTTGAGATATTCCTGCACTGTCATAGCTCCTGCTGGGTTTGGATCAGGGGCAATGACAAAACCAGGACTACTTTGCCAAGCCAATGCATCTAAAGCATTTAAAGGCTTGATTTTAACCCCAGCCATATCGAGCCAAAGTGAAACCAAACCTGAACCTAATAATTCCAGCATCTTTAATTCCTCTATCTTTGTTCAAATATCTAATAATTTTGTGTCGTGCTGGCATATTATGCCTTTTAATTCCACTTCTTACTATCTAAAAAGTTTGCCACCAGGAAAACTCAATAATTAGGGTTTGCTGATAGCTAACGCCAAGCGTCAGCCATAAAAGTTATCTGTGATAACGCAGCCAGACGTAAGTCATGGAGAGGGAACAGGGAGAAAATTAATAATTACCAATCCCCAGTCCCCAATCCCCAGTCCCCAATCTACTTCCTTTCTGGATGGGCTTTTTCCTCTGGGGAAGGCATACCCAACTCGTTAATCACTGCAATCATCTGATACAAACGTCCCAAATCTCGTTGATTGAAGTATAAAACAAGACGAGGTAAATCAGATGTTTCATCTTGACCTTCTTGAGATAATACCTGACTTTTTTCAATTTGGCCTTGGACAAGAATATCGCTAAAGTTAGCATTCAATTGTGCCACCAGATCATCAGATAATTCGTGTCTGAGACGAATCACGAATTGATCACCTACATAGCGGCTAGAGTGATAAACTTGGTAAAAGCGGGTAATGGCATTGCAAGCCACTTCCAGATTATCCGTTACCGTGTAAAGACTAGGATCTTCTGGATTAATAAGACCTTTATTCACTAATTGCTGATTGATATATTGACTCCAAGAGCGCCAATAATCACCACCAGGAGGATCGATTAAAACGACAGGAACAGGTCCAAATTTACCTGTTTGGCTTAATGTCATACATTCAAAAGCTTCATCTTGAGTGCCAAAGCCACCTGGAAACAAAGCTACAGCATCACTTTCCTTGAGCAGAAACAGCTTGCGGGTAAAGAAATATTTAAAGTGAATCAGCTTAGGATCACCATCAATAAAAGGGTTAGCTTGTTGCTCAAAAGGCAACTGAATATTTAACCCAAAAGAATTTTCTCGTCCTGCGCCTTCTTGACCAGCTTGCATAATCCCACCGCCACCGCCTGTCATCACCATAAATCCCAGTTGAGAAACAGCATGAGCAAATTTAACTGCCATTTGGTAATCAGGGGTTTCTGGTGCTATACGAGCAGAACCAAAGATAGTCACTTTGCGGACGTGCCGATAGCCATAAAATAGTTGGAAGCCTCGTTCCATATCTGCTAAAGATGCAGATAGTATCTTCCAATCAAGACGCTCAATTTCACTATCAGCTAAACTAACTATAGTAGCAAGTGCCTGTTGGATAAATTGCCGATGTTTTAATGTCGGTAAACGATCTATTAATTCAGCGATATCGGCTTGGAGAGATTCTAGTATTTCAAACGACTCTTTAGGGGTCATGAGAACTGCCACAACAATGGCATTATATTTTATGTGAACTACCTACACTCCCGCAAGCGGACATTTTTTGGTCTAAAGGCGTTTGTATAGTTGAGCGGCTAAGGGGATGAGGGTTTTGTTGATGTTTTCCGTTTCGCCGTCAAACTCGATGACTAAGCTATTAGGCTGACAAATTGTAAGCCTGGGGAGGTAGAAAGGTGGGGAGAAAGTTGATTGCTTTTTGTCAAAAAATCACAAGTTGTAAATTGTTGGAGCAACAGCTTATTTACCCGCTCCCTTTTAAATTGTTGTGTAAAAAGTTTTCTAGAGACGCAAACTCTGCGCCTCTGAAACTAGTTAACAAATATTCACCTTAAAAACTAGACAAATCAATAAAATTTGTAACCAGTTGAGATTTAAAGATACTTTTCCAAAGTGGTAGCTAAAGTAGTTTTAGGCACAGCGCCGACAACCATATCTACTTTTTGTCCATCTTTAAAAATCATGAGGGTGGGAATGCTGCGGATACCATACTGACTGGCAATTTGAGGATTTTCATCAGTGTTGACTTTCACAACCTTGAGTTGACCTTCATACTGAACGGCAATTTCTTCGACAACAGGAGCTACCATACGGCAAGGACCGCACCAGGGAGCCCAAAAATCAACCAACACAGGAACATCGCTGTCGAGGACTTCCTGCTTAAAACTAGAATCTGTAACACTTGCGGCTGCTGACATTCCTAAAAACCTTTGCCTATTATATTTATGAGTTTAGTGAAAATTCTACCATAGCAAAAACATCAGCTTGAGATTTAAGGATGTACATTTGCAAAGAAGTTATAGATTTTATGCCTAATAAGGAACCGCCCGAACAGTAGTCCGGGCGGAGTGTGGTGTGAGGAGTGAACGGAAACATGCGTCTCCGCTATTTCTATTGTAGGCGACATATAGGATTTTTCCAGTGTTTGTTGAGGACGCTGGAAAATTTTTTGTTTAGGAGTCAGGGAACAGGGAACAGGGAACAGGAAACAGGGAACAGGGAACAGGAAGTAATATATTATTCTCCCCATCTCCCCATCTTCCCATCTTCCCAATCCCCAATCCCCAATCCCCAATCCCTTTATTTACCCATACCCAATTGTTGGGCTTTTTGGTAAACTTTACCTTCAGTTAAGAGGGAGGGAGCGATGACTACTTCAACTTGCTGCATTTCTTTGAGGTTTTTGGCTCCTAATGTACTCATACTGGTTTTTAAAGCTCCGAGAAGATTATGAGTACCATCATCTAGTCCGGCTGGACCTCTGAGTATTTGTTCTAGAGTGCCTGTAGTTCCAACACGAATACGAGTACCACGGGGTAGAACGGGGCTAGGAGTTGCCATACCCCAATGATAACCGCGTCCTGGGGCTTCTGCGGCTCTGGCAAAGGGAGAACCAATCATTACGCCATCTGCACCGCAAGCAATACATTTACAGATGTCGCCACCAGTGATTAAACCACCATCAGCAATGATAGGAATATATTTACCAGTTTCCCGATAATAATCATCTCTGGCGGCAGCACAGTCGGCAACGGCTGTTGCTTGAGGTATACCTACACCCAATACACCACGGGATGTACAAGCAGCACCAGGTCCAATGCCCACTAATACTGCTGCTGCACCGGCTCTCATTAAATCCAAGGTGACTTCATAAGTAACACAATTACCTAATGCCACAGGTATGGGCATAGAACGGCAAAATTCGGCTAAATCCAGTGGGGTGATAGACTCTGGTGCGAGGTGGTCTGTAGAGACTACAGTGGCTTGGATAAAAAATAAATCTGCTCCAGCTTTGGCTACTATTTGACCATATTTGCTTGCACCTACTGGTGTAGCACTCACGGCCGCAATACCACCTTGTTGTTTAATTTCCTGAATACGTTTTTCAATTAATTCCGGCTTGATTGGTTCGGCATAGAGTTCTTGCATCAGGGATACAAATTCATCTTTGCCCACTGAGGCAATCCGATCTAAAATCGGGTTTGGGTCAGCATAGCGAGTTTGGATACCCTCTAAGTTGAGAACTCCTAAAGCTCCTAATTGGGACAAATGCACAGCCATTCCCACATCGACTACACCATCCATTGCACTGGCAATAATGGGGATTTCTCGCTCAATATTACCAATTTTCCACTTTGTATCCGCTAAACTCGGATCGAGTGTTCTGTTACCGGGAACTAAAGCAATTTCATCAATGCCATAGGCTCGGCGAGCCATTTTTCCCCGCCCAAGTTGAATTTCCACGCTTTCACTTTTCTCAAATCTGTTTAAGCTAGGGTATCAAATTGTGGGGATATTAGGCAGGATTTTTTTCACGGTTAATAGAAACTGGGGAAGATTTTTATATATAACGTAGGACACTAAGAAAATAACCCCCATATTCTCTAGCGAAAAACTGCTATTTTACTCTTGCATTTATTACCCATATCTGCAATTATCTATTATTATGATCAGTATGTACTGTATTCCTATCGAGTAACCGTAGTTTTAGAGGTAAAAGAATGAGTTTGTGGCAACGCTCACTGAAACAATTACAACGTAGATTAAGCGTAAATTCACTTAAAGGTTTTTTATCCCTATTTGTAGTGGGGATGTTCTTAAGTGTAGCAGTTGCCGCTTGCTCTGGCACAAATCAAACTTCCGCTACCGGAAAACCACAAAATGTAGAATTTACTCTTGTATCTTTTGCTGTCACCAGAGATGCGTATAAAGCCATCATTCCTAAATTTGCAGAAAAATGGCAACAAGAGCATAAGCAAAATGTTACTGTTAGCCAAAGTTACGGTGCTTCTGGTTCTCAAACTCGTGCAGTTATTGATGGTTTACCCGCAGATATTGTTCATTTAGCATTAGCATTAGATACAGAAAGAATTGCCAAAGCCGGACTAATTCAACCAGGATGGGAAAAAGAAGTTCCTAATAATGGTATTGTTTCTAAATCAGTAGCAGCATTAGTTACTCGTGAAGGCAACCCCAAAAGTATTAATACATGGGCAGATTTAGAAAAAGATGGTGTCAAAATGGTGACTGCTGACCCAAAAACATCAGGGGTTGCTCGTTGGAATTTTGTCGCACTATGGAATTCAGCAATTATAACTGGTCACGATGAAGCAAAGGCGACTGAGTTTGTGAGTAAAGTTTATCAAAACGTGCCTGTATTAACTAAAGATGCTCGTGAAGCCACAGATGCCTTTTTCAAACAAGGTCAAGGAGATGCTTTAATTAACTATGAAAATGAAATGGTTTTGGCACAACAAAAGGGTTTGAAGGTTAGTTATACCATTCCTGATGTAAATATTTCTATTGATAATCCCATTGCCATAGTTGATAACAATGTTGATAAACATGGAAATAGGGAAGTAGTGGAAGCTTTCATTCAATACTTATTTACTCCTGATGCACAAACAGAATTTGCCAAAGTGGGATTTAGACCTGTGAATGAGACGGTATCTCAAACTAAAGAATTTGCTGAAAAATATCCTCCAGTTAAGACTTTGGGGAAAATTCAAGATTTAGGTGGATGGGATGTAGTGCAGCAGAAATTCTTTGCTGATGGAGCTATGTTTGACCAAATTCAAGCTAAAAATAAGCGGTAATTTGTCATTATTCATCATAGGTCATTAGTCATTAGTTAGTTGTTTAGGTTTTGAATTTTGAATTAATTATGAATGTATCTACTGCTGTGGAAACTAAACGTAAACTTCCGATGTGGAAGATGTTTATAGATAATATAATTCGACTACCTTGGACTTGGAGAATTACTTTAGCATACTTAACTTTTATGTTATTTATGCCAATAGCGGCTTTGTTCTTGAAAGCAAGTACATTACCAAGTGATAAGTTTTGGGCAATTGCAGCTAGTCCTTTAGCATTAGCAACTTATAATGTTACCTTTTTCACGGCAATATTAGCAGCTTTACTAAATGGTATTTTTGGAACTTTAATAGCTTGGGTTTTGGTACGTTATGACTTTCCTTTAAAAAAGATATTTGATGCAACTGTAGACTTACCTTTTGCTTTACCAACTGCGGTTGCTGGGTTAACATTGGCGACGGTTTATAGTGACAATGGTTGGATAGGTTCTTTTCTTGCACCTTTGGGAATTAAAATATCTTTTACTCGCATGGGTGTATGGACGGCAATGATATTTATTTCTCTACCTTTTGTAATTAGAACTGTTCAACCAGTGCTGCAAGAAATGGAACATGAGGTAGAAGAAGCTGCTTGGAGTTTGGGTGCTTCTCAATGGCAGACTTTCTGGAAAGTGATTTTACCGCCTTTATTTCCCACCATTTTAACAGGTGTGGCTTTAGGTTTTTCCCGTGCGGTGGGGGAGTATGGTTCAATTGTAATTATCGCTTCTAATACACCTTTTCAAGATTTAATTGCACCTGTGCTAATTTTCCAGAGATTAGAACAATATGACTATGCTGGTGCGACTGTAATTGGTGTGGTTTTATTAGTTATTTCTTTGATTTTGTTATTAGCAATTAATTTCTTACAAGCTTGGGCTAGAAGATATGACAACAGATAATAAAACAAAAAAAAATCATCAGAAAAAGCAAAGTTGGGTTCCAGGACTTTTAATAGGAATTGCCATTTCTTATTTAGCTTTGGTGCAGTATATTCCAGCTATCAATGTATTTTTTCAAGCTTTTAAACAAGGCATTATTCCTTTTTTTGCTAACCTGTCTACGCCTCAATTTCTCCATGCAGCTTGGTTAACTTTATTGTTAGCTTTAATTGCATTACCTGTAAATACTGTATTTGGTTTATGTGCGGCTTGGGCAATCACTCGTCATAAATTCCCAGGACGGGCTATAGTGATCAGTATTATTGATTTGCCTTTTTCTATTTCTCCTGTGGTTGCTGGTTTAATGCTGGTGTTACTCTATGGTAGACAGGGATGGTTTGGTGGTTTTTTACAAGCTGCTGATATTCAGATTATTTTTGGTTTTCCAGGAATGGTTTTAGCTACTTCTTTTGTGAGTATGCCTTTTGTTGCTAGGGAAGTTATTCCGGTTTTGGAAGAGTTTGGGAAAGATCAGGAAGAAGCAGCGAGAACTTTAGGTGCGAATGACTGGCAAACTTTTTGGCGTGTGACTTTACCGAGTATTCGTTGGGGTTTACTCTATGGTTTGATTTTAACAAATGCTAGGGCTATGGGTGAATTTGGGGCGGTTTCTGTGGTGTCTGGGAATATTATTAGTAAAACCCAAAGTTTACCGTTGTTTGTGGAAGATGTCTATAAACAATATGAGACGGAAGCGGCTTTTTCTGCGGCGGTTTTGTTGGCAATGTTAGCCGTTGTTACTTTGGTTTTGAAGGAAATTTTAGAACGAAAAACCAATATTAAGGATGTTGAATAATTGGTGATTGAGATCCCCGACTTCTATGATTAATTTATCATTTTTTTGACAAGGTTGAAAAAGAAGTCGGGGATCTGATTGTTAATTTTCTCAAGGTTCAACCAAGACAAGCCGCTAAGTCTTGTTCTGGTGTGGTAATGAGTTGGAGATGATAGGGGGATATTGTTGTTTTAATTTCGGATAACCATGGGCTGGTAATAATTCCCCGTGAGTGTAAACTTTGATATCTGTTCCTGCGGTTTTTTCTAAGATAGCTTTTAAAGCCAATAAATCATGTCCAGAAACGAGAATTGCTTTACCAGTTGTATGTCCTAAAATTAAGGATGTGGGTGTGGGATGTCCAAAGGTTTCTGTATTTCCTGCATCTAAAAGCTGCATGGCTTTGAGGTTCATTTCCCCAACTTTTCAGGCTAAATTTAACCAGTCTTGTAAAGTTTTATTTTGGTCATCTAAATTAGCTAAAACTTCATGGCAAAATGTATATAAACCTTCATCATGCTGATTTAGTTCTAAGGCATGAAAAGCATAAGCAGCTAAACCTTTTAAACCATATAATACTGTAAGCTTGAGGGAGAAAATATCAACATTTGCAGCGGAGTGACTGATAAATTCAAATTCTAAATCTTGACCTTGTTGAATTTGGTCTGTTAAACTACTAGCAGGTTGAAAAGTATTAATTGCTGATTCTACAACTTTATTACCCAAAGCTTGAATTTTTAACTTCAGACTTTCGCGAAGTGCGATCGCACAATTCACAAAAGCCATAAAATCAGAGGTGGTAAAATTCACATTTGTTAATGTGGAAAAAAGCATCTCACAAGTAAACTCATCAGTGTCACGAGTTATAATACCTAAAGATTTTGCTTTTAATGTCACTTGCGAAAGTCCGCGTAAACAATGTACTAATAAATCTTGTAAAGCAGCAACTTCAGGACTTTTACCACACGCACCCCACTGATGACAGACATCTCCACGGGTAGTTTGTTCACACTGGTTACAGAACATAGGTCTTTCCTCTCATCTCTATGCTTACAGCTTATTCATTTCAATAGGGGAAATCCTTGATTTAAGTCAAGTGTCTTGGTAAAGTTTGGTAAAGTTTTTTATAGTACACAGTCATTAACAGTTAGGGAGAATTTAGGAAAAAGCAAGAAGCTGAAAACGAAACTGAAGGTAAGGCGATAAGATCCCCGACTTCTTTTATTTATTGTGTCTATAAACGATAAATTGATCTTAGAAGTCGGGGATCTAGATATAATCAAAGTATCAGCCTTAACAATGAACTATAATGACTATCAAAGAATTACTCTTACAAGAAATTGATAATACTCCCCAGGAACTACTAGAGGATCTTTTAAGTTTTTTGCGATCGCTCAAAACAAAACCACAAGCATCCCTAGCTACATACCAGGAACTATTAGAAAGAATTGATTATTTAGAAGCAATAGTAGGTATCCGTAAAGGATTAGATGAATTTAAGCAAGGGGAAGGAATACCAGCAGAGGAAGCCTTGTCCACCTTGAAAAACAAGTTTAACATTCCTCCACACCCATGAATTACGAAGTTATTATTCAACCTACTGCTTTTCAAGAAATCGAAACAGCCTATCGTTGGATGTGCGATAATACAAGTCCTGAGATAGCAAATAATTGGTATTATCAATTAGAAGATGCTATAGAATCATTAAAGAAATTTCCTAAGCGTTGCAGTATAGCACCAGAAACCAAAGCAATAGGTTCTGAAGTTCGGCAACTCTGGATTGGAAAACAAAGAAAATATCGAGTTTTATTTGTCGTTGAAGAATATGTTGTTGCTATTATTCATATTCGTCATAGTAGCCAATCTTATATAGATGAAAACTGGGAATAAGAATAATAGTTCATAAATCAAATAGTATGACTATAAATAAATACACTCTTATTTATGACTCTCACCGAAAAAGTCCTAGAAGTTAAAAACTTCCTCCAAAAAACACCAATCTTTCAAAACATCATCGATGAACAACTACAAGTAGTCGCTAATATTGCTATTTACCAAACTTACAAAAAAACTGAAACCTTATTTTGGGAAGGAGACGAAGCAACGGGATTTTTTATTGTTAAATCTGGGAGAATAAAAGTCTTTAAAGTTGCAAATAACGGTAAAGAACAGATTTTACATATCTTTGAAACATCAGAATATTTTGCAGAAGTTCCCGCTTTTGATGGTGGGAAGTTTCCCGCATCCGCAGCAGCAATAGAAAATTCTGAAGTTCTATTTATCCCCAGAACTACATTTTTCATGGTTTTACAACAACATCCCACTTTAGCGATCGCCATGCTGGGAACTTTTGCGCGACATCTGCGACATTTAACCCACTTGGTTGATAGTCTTTCTTTTCAGGAAGTACCAGAAAGATTGACCAATTATTTGTTAAAGTTAAGTCAGCGCCATGATAATATTAATGTAATAAAATTAGATTTACCCAAAACTCAATTAGCTGCTTTATTAGGTACTGTTCCCGAAACCCTTTCTCGTGCTTTTTATAAATTAAGTCAAGAGGGAAAAATTGAAGTGAACGGGACAAAAATTACATTATCTGATGAAATACTTACATCCAGGAATAACTTAATTTAAATATAAAAATCCCTTGGATTATACCTAAATCATACCACAAAAAATTAGTATGTCAATATCAATGGCTGAAAAAACCTATTTTCGTAGAATTATTGATAATGTTCTCAATAATCTTGAGAATAGGGGCTAGTTATTGAGAAAAAAAGGTAGTTGTACAATTTTGGAGAAATGGAGATTTGAAAAACTTATGAGTAACAAACCGCAGAGACGCAGAGGACGCAGAGAAATAAGAGTTTCTGTTTTTCCCTGCACCTGTCATCTGTCATCTGTAATCTGTAACTTGTACTGTTTCCATTTCTCCTGTTGTCGCACCCTTTTCTCCTCCGTCAAACTATCAACACAGTGAGGACAAGAAATACCTTCTTCATACCCAGGAGAAGATTTATTAGCGTCGGAAATGGGATGACCACAACCGAAACATAACTCATAACTTCCTGCTTCCAAACCGTGACGCACCGCAACCCGTTCATCAAAAACAAAACATTCCCCTTCCCACAAACTTTCTTCTTTGGGAACTTCCTCTAAATATTTAAGAATACCGCCTTTGAGATGATAAACTTCCTCAAAGCCTTGAGCCAACATATAAGATGAAGCTTTTTCGCATCTAATCCCACCAGTACAAAATAAAGCAACTTTTTTGTGTTTATTCGGGTCTAGATTTTTACTAATGTATTCAGGAAATTCTCGGAAAATCTGTGTTTGGGGATTTTCTGCTCTTTGGAAAGTACCAATACTTACTTCATAATCATTGCGGGTATCAATTACTGTCACCTCTGGATCGGAAATCAAATCATTCCATTCTTTTGGTGTAACGTAATTTCCCACCTGTTCATTTGGGTCAACTTCCGGTATTCCCAATGTGACAATTTCTCGTTTTAACCGCACTTTCATCTTTTCAAAAGGCGGTGTTTCTGTGTAAGATTCTTTATGCTCTAAGTCTGCTAACCGCGCATCACTACGCAGAAACTCTAAAACCGCATCAATCGCTGAACGAGAACCCGCAATAGTCCCGTTAACGCCTTCTTTTGCTAGTAAAATCGTTCCCTTAATACCTTGTTCCTGACAAAATGATAACAACGTTGCTTGCAGTTCTATATAATCGGGTAAGCTGACAAATTTATACAGCGCAGCTACAACTACAATATTTTCTTGGTTCATCTGTTTACAAAAAAACAATAAGAGAGTAATATATTTTTGATTTTGACCTAAAAATGGGGGTTTAGCTCAGTTGGTAGAGCGCCTGCTTTGCAAGCAGGATGTCAGCGGTTCGAGTCCGCTAACCTCCATTTATTTATTCTAATTGTGCTTAAATACAACTGATAGGTTATTTGCTGGCATTTGGTAGGTTTTTAGCAGAGTCAGATTTTCAGCTTTTGCTGCTGTGATCACATCTTCTAAATTACGCACTCCCCACTCTGGGTTTTGTAATTGTAACGACTCATCAAAAGCTAAGTTACTAGGTGCGGTATGTTCGCCGTTTTGTTTATAGGGACCATATAAATAAAGAATACCACCAGGGGGAAGAATCCGTCCAGCCCCAGCCATCAGTCCTAGACAGGCTGACCAAGGGGAAATATGAATCATGTTAATGTTAACAATAGCAATAATTGGTGAGTCTGTTAATTTGTCTTTCTCCACTGGCCAAACTGGTAACTGAGCATCTAAATCTAAAGGTGGGTAAAGATAATCACTTTTAAATTCTGCTGTCCAAGCCGTGATACTTTCTCTTAATAAAGGGTTTGGGTCAGAAGGTAGCCATTTTCGCGGTGCTAGATGAGGTGCAAAAAATACCGCGTGTTCTCCTGTGCCACTGGCTATTTCTAAGATAGTACCATTTATGGGTAATACTTGTAAAAGTACCTCTAAAATAGCTTCGCGGTTGCGTTGTGTTGCTGGTGCGAACTGTTTTTGATCTGGGGTTATGTTCATATTTTTGAGGTTTTAGAGAACGCAGATAAACGCAGATAAACGCAGATAATTTCAGGAGTTTTATTTTTTGTAGTTTTACATATTTTTGCATAATATTCACATAAAATTAGTATAAGTGCGATGCCTTTAGCAAGCGCAGCTATCGTTTTTTATTTCCATGAACATAGGAGCAAAAAATTGCCTAAGTCTATTCATTCTACTCAACCACCTTTAAAATTTATTCCCCCAAATTTTCAACCTTGGGTACTCAAGCTTATGTCTTGGTTTCTCCCTTTTGTTATGCGGGTAAGAACTAGACCTTGGCTACCTGCGGGTATTGTGAAAATAGAAGCTAAAAATGCGGAAGTATTAGCTAAATTATATCATGAATTTCAAGCGGGTAAAATTCGTTTTTTAATCGCTTTTCGTCATCCAGAAGTGGAAGATCCACTTTCGATGCTATATTTACTTTCTCGTATTGTTCCCCAGGTAGCAAGGGAAAAAGGCATTTCTTTACAATACCCAGTGCATAGTCATTTTATGTATGAAAGAGGGATGACATTATGGGCAGGAAAATGGTTAGGATGGTTATTTTCTCGTGCTGGGGGTGTACCTGTGCGTCGGGGGAGAAAGGTTGATAGAAATGCAATTCAAATGGCACGGAATTTATTTGCAAATGCAAAAATGCCGATCGCGATCGCTCCTGAAGGTGGTACAAATGGTCATAGTGGTGTTGTCAGTCCTTTAGAACCAGGTGTAGCACAGTTGGGTTTTTGGTGTGTGGAAGATTTACACAAAGCCAACCGTGAAGAAACTGTTTTTATTATCCCGATTGCTATTAAATATAGTTATGTTAACCCACCTTGGCAAAAAATAGATTGGCTGTTATCTAAATTAGAAGCTGATAGCGGTTTAGGAGTTGCGGAAATTAGTCAAACAGGTAAGAAACAGGAAGAGATTTTATATCAGCGAATTTTGCATTTAGCTGCATATTTAATTACGGAAATGGAAGAATTTTATCGTCGTTTCCATCATCGAGACTTACCAGAAATAACTCCAGCAATTACTTCTGAGGATACAGCTAAACCTAATGAGATATTAATTACTAGATTACATCGGTTGATGGATACGGCGTTACAAATTACAGAACAATATTTTAATGTTCAACCCCAAGGTAATTTTATTGATAGATGTCGGCGTTTAGAAGAAGCGGGTTGGAATTATATTTATCGGGATGATATAGCTGATATCAACAGTTTACCACCTTTGAAACGGGGTCTAGCTGACTGGGTGGCAGAAGAAGCAGATTTGAAAATGCAACATATCCGAATAGCAGAAAGTTTTGTAGCAGTAACAGCTAATTATATTCAAGAAAAACCCACGGCTGATAGATTTGCAGAAACGACTTTATTAATGTTTGATATGTTGTCTAGAATTAAAGATTCGACTTTACCAGGAAGGCCGCGTTTAGGTTTAAAACAATCAACGATTATTATTGGTAAACCGATTTCTGTAACAGAAAGATGGCAGATTTCTCAGGGAAATAAACAGGCTTCTAGAAAGGGTGTGAATGATTTAACAAAGGATTTACAGATGGCTTTGGAGGAATTAATTAAGGATTAGTTACATCCAGTAGCGTCAAGAGATTTAACAGCGTTTTTACACCACCTTAGCCTATCAGGATAATAGTTTTAGAAACTTTCTGGCGAACCTCAAATTTACTTATTGCTCAGATAGAATTGCTACAAGAATAGGATTCAATACTGTTTGCTTAAGAGTTTTCGTAGGTTGGGTTGACGTTAGGAAACCCAACATATTTATAACTTACGTAAGTTTCACGAAATATCTATTGTAGGGTGCGTCAGAAAAATTCTCTACTTCTGCTTCCCGTGCTTTGCTGCAAAATGCTATATAAGGCAGAAATCACCAGACAGTTAAAAATTACAATCTGTCTAGTGCCTTTTGCCTTCTAAATCTTACTCTTCTAAATCTAAATCTGAGTCATCATCATCATTATCATAAGTGATATCATCGAGGTCTATAATCTCGGAAATTTCTTCTACTTCCTTGAGAAGGTCAGACTCTAAAGGTTCACGAGCGATTAAACGACCAGTAGCCTTGAGCCATTCCAGCAGCACAAATTCATTACTTGTGCGAATTACTGGGGCCCTTTGGTTACGAGGTTGTTCATGCAATGGTCCGTTCATAAAAAAATTCTCTTTGAATGGGGAAAAAACTAGATTAACTCAAAAACTTGCCAGAAAAATTTTCTTCAGTTCTGACAATGTTTCTAAATTGGTATGTTCTGGTGACATTGAATACAAAGATAAGAAACTGCATTTCATCTCTTAATGTATTGCCTGAAACTTTTGATTGTATACCTTGGAATTTAATTTATTGTCAGGGAGGTTTCCTTTTTAAATAAGCTTTTTTGATAAAAATGATAGATAAAACGTTGAGAATTTACAACCCTGGCGCACAGTCAGGGTTTTATACTGAAACTAAAAAAGTTAAAATTTACACAGAATTAGATATAGCGCAAAGTGGCAAAATTATCAATCTTCCATCCTCTAACTACTTGGCGTTATAGTCTTAATTTGTTAGTCAGCAACAAGACCTAATTATGGTTCGAGAACTTGAGCGCAAACGTCAGGGTGCAACGTTTCCAGAATCTGCTCCAGCAGCCAATCCTGTATTTTTTAGAACCTACAGCCGCCGTACAGAGGCAGGTTTAAGGGAAAGTTATGATCAGGTGTGCGATCGCACTCTTAAAGGCTTAGTTGAATTAGGCAAACTCACCCCCGAAGAAGCTGCCCTTTTAGACAAAATGCAGCGCAACATGAAATCCCTACCCAGTGGTCGCTGGATGTGGGTTGGTGGCACAGACTGGTTAACCAAACCCAAAAACTTCTCCGGCGCTTATAACTGCACCTCTACCAACTTGGTAGACTGGAAAGCCTTCGGTTTAATGATGGACTTGGCCATGATGGGCTGTGGTACAGGTGCTATCATCGAACCACAGTATATTAATCAACTGCCATCTATCCGTAATCGCCTAAATATCACCATCACAGGTGAAATTGGCAGCACTCCTAAAGAACAGCGTCGTGAATTTACACAAACCGATATAGAAGCTAACACCGCGACTATCCACGTTGGAGACAGTCGGGAAGGTTGGGTAAAATCCTATCAAACCCTTTTAGAACTTTCCAGCGATGAACGCTTTACAGGTGATGTGGAAGTCATTGTTGATATTAGCGACGTGCGCCAATCTGGGGAAACCCTCAAAGGCTTTGGCGGTATGGCTAACCCTGTAAAATTACCGGGATTGTATCAGCGTTGTGCCTCTATTCTCAATAAGGCTTTAGGTAGACAATTAAATTCAGTTGAATGCTGTTTGTTAATTGATGAAGCGGCTGTAACAATTGTTGCTGGCAATATTCGTCGCTGTCTTCCTGAAGATGCCCTAGTGCATACCTCCAAAGGCCTTGTACCTATTCGTGATGTGCAAGTGGGTGATTTAGTACAAACTCCTTTAGGATTTCGTCGAGTAGTTGATAAATTCGACCAAGGATTTCAGGATGTCTACGAAATTGAAACTAATGCAACTTACCCTAGAGCAACTTTAAACCACAGACAAGCAGTTTTATTAGATGCTAAAGGTGAAATTAACTGGAAATCAGTTGCAAGTCTAGGGGAAGGCGATCGCCTGCTTCATAACACACAAATTTTACCTGGTACAGTTACCCATCTTCCTTCTGACTTTACAGAATCTAGGCCTTCCCAAAGCCGAACAAGCAAGGATTTGATTGTTCCTGAACTCACATCTGAAGTAGCTTGGCTAATTGGATTGACTCACGGTGATGGCTATGTTGCCCTTGGTCGTAATAAGCATGATAAGCCCTATGGCCGTGTTGAATGGTCAATGAATAGCTTACAGATTGACCAAACAGCAAGAATTCAAGCCAAAATAGATTCTGCTTTAGCTTTATTTGGATTAACTGCTACTCACAGCATTACCAAAGGTGAAAATACTGCCAAGTCAATTTGTTCTTCCATCCGACTGGCTGAATACTTCCATAGCTACATTAAACAGCCTAATGTTCCCTTGGTAATTCCTAGTTTTATTTTGCAAGGTTCAGTAGATATTAGGGCTGCTTACTTAGCTGGATTAATGGACAGTGATGGAGCAGTAAATAATCGGCCTCCCTATCTAGTTACATCAGTTTATCGCTCGTTTATTAGACAAGTTGGTGCTGTTTTATCTAGCTTAGGCATTGCTGCTAGAACAACTACTACCCGTCCTGAAAAGCAGGAATGGCAAGTTAAGTACAGCCTGACAATACCAGCCCTTAAACAGTCTTATAACGCCCTAATTGCGCCCCATTCAGTGAAGGGAGAACTGCGTCAGGGACTCAAAATGTATGGTTTTACTGTTCCTGGTGCAATTATGCGCGAGGCTTATACCTACAGCGAAATGCGAGAAATGGGCTTCCAAGGTTCTCGCACCGTTGATGCCAATTATGAACGCTATATCGCTGAAGCTGATATCTCACTAGATATTCCTGTCACAGTCAAAGGTTTAGGCAGTTACGATCATGTTCAAACTTATGACATTGAAGTGGAAGAAGCCCATTGTTTTTACTGCGACGGTTATCTGACGCATAATTCAGCGGGTATGCGTCAATTCGTTGCAGAAGATCAACAAGGAGCAATAGCAAAAGATAACCTATGGCAACAAGACGCTGAAGGCAACTGGCGTATAGATCCAGAACGTGATTCTTTGCGAATGGCCAACCATACAAGGGTATTTCACCGCAAACCAACCTTAGAAGAATCCATTGCAGCCGTTCAAAAGCAATATTATAGCGGTGAAGGTGCAATTCAATGGGCAGGTGAAGCTGTCGCTAGAGCGAACATTGATTTACTAACTACACCAGAACTGAAGACTGAGTTTCTGCAAGCTTACGAGCAAGGAAAAGCCAAAGAATGGATACAAGAACATCACCCAGAAATTGATGCTCAAGAATTAGAACATCGTTTGGGTAGATATGGTTTAAATCCTTGTCATGCAGGTGATACCTTAGTATCTACTAATCAGGGATTAGTACCTATTAAAGATTTAGTTGGTAAACCATTTCAAGCTTTAGTTGACTTGCGTTCTGTAGGATTAGATGGAGTCAAATTAACTGATGCGATCGCCTTTCCCACAGGAGTACAAACAACTTATATAATTACCCTAGCAAATGGCCAGCAAATGAGATGTACTGCTGACCATCAACATTTTACCAATCACGGATGGGTAGCAACAAAAGATTTAACATCTGAGCATCATATCTATATCCAAAAAGGTGCAGGATCTTTTGGTGAGGGTACAATCACCGTTGAACAAGCGCAAATGCTGGGGTGGTGGTATGGAGACGGTTATAATGTCATCATCAAACCACAAAAACATGGTAGAAAAGAATCTCACTTTGCTAAAGGCTTTGTTTTCAATCCACAAGAATATGATTATGCTTACCCAGTAGTCGGTGGAGCAATCAAATCTATTACTGGCGTAGAATATGTCAGAAACCTCCACAAAGGAGTATATGAGTTTAGAACTCAATCACCTTTATTAGAGGAGTTTTTTGGAAACTTAGAAATTGAAAATAAAGACATACTCCCATTTAAATTTCTTACCCAATCTCAAGACGTATTAATTGGATTTGTCCAAGGAATTTTTAGTGCAGATGGTACTGTTGAAAAAAGCTGTCGTCGCATTAAATTGGTTAACAAGTCAAAAGCCCTATTGCAACAAATTCAATTAATTCTTTTGCAATTAGGAATTTTAAGCACAGTGCGTTGTGCAAAAAAACCAGGTTACAGAGGAGTTGTTTACACCACTGCTGATGGTACTCAAAAAATTAGTGCTGATAATGGCTCTTATGCTCTTTGTATCCATTCCTTTGGTTACAAGCTATTTCATCAGTTAATAGGTTTTCCACTGTCACCAGCCAAAGAACAAAGACTAGCAGAATGGGATGCTAAACCTTTGCCAAGTTACACATCAGCAACAATTAATTCCTGCTTTACTACTCAGGTTAATACTGTTGAAGAGTTTGGAGAAGAACCTGTTTATGATCTTCATGTTCCTCTGACTCATTCCTTCATTGCTAATGGTTGTATTACTCACAATTGTGGAGAAATCATAGGTGCAGATTTTCACTGCGTAAGTGGTGATACCTTACTCATCACTAAAGATGGAATGCACAAAATTCAGGATATTGTCGATTCTGAAGTTGAAATTTGGAACGGTAAAAACTGGAGTCAAGTTCAACCATTTAAAACTGGTAGTTCTCGCGTTCTCTATCGCGTGCGCTTTGGAGATGGTTCTTATGTAGATGCAACTGAGTATCACCGCTTCTTTGTTAAAGATAGATTTGGCAAGAATTACAAAGAAGTTGAAACAAAAGACTTGATGGATACCAGTTATTATGCTATCCACACAGAACCCTTTACAATTCAGTACGAAGATGGATTAAATGTTGATCTCAACTATGCCTACACTTTAGGAGTAGCTGTAGGAGATGGAACAACAGATCAAAAAGATCATGCCAAAGTTAGGCTTTATGAAAAGAAAGCTGCTTTAAATCTCTCAGGAAATAAATCTCCTATCCGAGATTACGATTACTTACCAACTTTTACAGATGTTACAGATTTAGGTTTTTCTGGAGAATTTCTCAAAAGCCTAAAAACAAATCCAGAAACACTAAATGTTATAGCTGGTTGGAATCGTCCAGCAATTTTGCATTTTATCGCTGGTTTAGCAGATACAGACGGCTCAAATACACAAAGCAACGGCATCAGAATATATATCTCTGACTATGATCGAGCTTATCGAGTTCAGTTACTACTAACTAAATGCGGTATTCGTTCATCTGTCAATCTTTGCGCTCATAAAGGGGCAGTCACTAACTATGGAATCAGAAGTAGAGATTTATACTACTTGCAAATAACTGACTGTGGCGAAATTCCTTGTCAGCGTTTGGACGTGAGCAAAGGCACAAATGCCAAATATAAAGGTAAATGGCAAGTTGTAAAAAGTGTTGAACAATTACCAGGATTACATGATACTTACTGCTTTAATGAGCCGGAATATCATAAAGGTGTTTTTGGTAATACCTTAACCGGAAACTGCAACTTGTCTGAGGTACACTTAAACCAACTCGACCCCGACAACTACAAAGAACAAGAAGAAGCATTTACAGCAGGTGCTTTGTCAGTAGCCGCATTGTTAAATCACCACTTCCAAGAACCCCGCTATCAATACAGTCGGGAACTTGATCCCATTGTCGGCGTTTCCTTTACTGGTTTATTTGACTTCTTCGTTCATGCTTTTGGTGTGGACTGGTTGCGCTGGTGGGAACAAGGTAGACCTGAAACCCCGGAAGGACTGATATTCAAACGTGGTGAGCAAAAATATCTCAGCAGATGGAGAGAGATAGTCCATAAAGCTGTTTGGGAATATTGCGACAAGCACGGAATTAAACGCCCTAACCGTTGTACTACGGTGCAACCCAGCGGGACAAAATCCCTTTTAACAGGTGCTAGTTCCGGTTGGCATCCCCCCAAAGCCCAGAGATTTATTCGTCGCATCACCTTCCGTAAAAATGACCCAGTGGCATTGGCTTGTATAGATTATGGCTACAATGTCATACCCTCTCAATCTGACAAAGATGAAAACGGTAACTTACTCAATGATCCTTTTGATCCCCGTTGTACAGAATGGCTTGTAGAAATACCCGTCGCTGTATCTTGGGCAGATTTACCCGATGCCGATGTAATTGATGTGTCTAAATTCTCTGTATTGGCACAATTAGATTTTGTTATGCAGGTGCAGAAATTCTACACAACCCATAACACTTCAGCAACTTTAGAATTACGTTCTGAGGAGGTTGAACCTTTGGGAACACGCATCTATGAAGCCATTCAAAATGATGAAGGTTACATTTCTGCGGCTTTATTAGCGCGGTTTGATGACATTCAAACATTCCCTCGTTTACCCTTTGAACCCATAGACAAAGGTACATATCAGCGTTTGTCTGCTGAAGTCAAAGCACGAAGAAAAACAGATGATTTCTGTGGGGCTTTAAGTCGTTATGATTTGGGAGAATTAACAGAGGCAGGACCTAGCGGTTGCGACTCTGATAAATGTATGTTTCCTGATCAACAACCAAGTTCATAAGTGATGGGGTGATTGGTGATTGGTGATTGGTGATTGGTGATTGGTGATTGGTGATTGGGAAGAATTTTTTACCCATGACCCATGACCCATGACCCATGACCCATGACCGGAAATCTCTGTCCGAGTTAAGATTAATTAAAAAATAGTAATTTTTATCGCAATACCAGTAGACATTTAAATGTTAATTGATGAATTGTCACTGAGGATTATAAAGATTAACAAGATGAAAAATATATATACAAAATTAGAAATTATAGTACATTTGTTATTAACCACATTCCACAAGGTTAAATAAATCATGCAAGCAGCTTTACATATCTCAACTCAAGTTTTACCAGGACAAAAGATAGAAATTCAAGTTCCAGACGCTGCAATTGGTGATACCGTCGAAGTATTTGTTATTTTGCCTCAAAAGCCTGAATCAAAACGAGGTTCTGTCCTAGATTTAATAGAACAAATTCGGAGTAAACAACAATTTAGGAGTGCTGAAGATATAGATAAACAACTCCAAGAAGAAAGAGAATCATGGGAAAATTAATACTATAGCAATCCTAAATAAGATATGAACACCTCTTTTTCTCTACCTCTGCGCTCTCTGCGTCTCTGCGGTTCGTTTTAAAAACTCCGTTCATAAATCACATAGGATTGCTATACCTGCTTCTGGATCAATTTATATATTCATGCAGCTACAGCTTTATCTGCTAATTGTAGCCAGTTTTTAACTAACGATCAAGGTTTTCGTAATGTTCCCGGTTTACCTGTTATTATCCTCAATGAAATCTTAGCATCTTGAATATATTTAAATACAGAGTATTACAGATAAATTTTAAAGCGATGAATAAGAAATTTAGGTTGACTTTTTGCGATTTGACCAGACACGTAGGGGTTTAGCAATGCTAAACCCAGAATCTAAAATTATCTCAACTCACGACGAGTTTTTTAGCAAGATGCTTTCTACGTAATTTAGCAGCACCAAAGCAAATACCTAATGTTGCTAGTCCCACAGTAGAGTTAAGCTCAAAGGGAACAGCCGCAGAGACAGGAGTAAATGTTGTTGATCTGGCAAAATTGGCATAGACAAAGTCTCCATTTTGACCTTGACCTTGTAATAAGTCAAAGAAACCCCCATTAGGCACAGAGGACACAGAGAGAATAAAAATCTTTAATTGGTTTTATATTCAATTACATGAGTGGAACTAACCCATTCACCTTTTTCGTTGTAGGTACGAATTAAGCGTTGACGTTCATTTTCTCTGACTAACCAACCTGCTTCCACAAAAAACGGTTTTCTCAGTTGCAGTTGCAAAGGAACATTACTAGAAGTTCCATCGGGTAATAATAAAATTTGTCGAATCTCTCTTTCTTTTTCAAAAATGAGTTTATTTCCTGATATTTTTGCTGTTGAAGTAATTACTTGAGATGGCAAAGATAATTTTTGTTCTAAATATCCATTACCTATTTCTTGAATTTCTAATGAAGTAGAACATACTTCAGATGAACTCATGTCTGAATAACTTGTATAAGCCTTGCCTTCCCAATTACCAATTAACTGTTCTACAGTCAGTTGTGGACGTTCGTAAGCATCTGTAGAACTGCGGAATTCTCTGATTAGAGTTAAACTAATAAAGTTGCCTTGTTTATCATATAATTGTACTAAACGCGATCGCCTATCATTATCTACAAAACCATATTCGGCTCCAAATTCTGTAAAAGGTGCTAATTGCAATGTTCCTTTAGCAAAAGCTCCTGTGCTAAAAAAGATATTATGTCTGCCTATAGAACGATATTCCTGTTGATAATCTTGAGTAGGAGGAGTATCGTAATCACTAGAATCAAAACGACGTAATCTAAAAAGTACAGCTTGATGATTATCAAAAGCTTCTAAATTTAAAATACTAGGAGTAGAATCTAGTATTTCACCATCAGGAGAAATTTTAGTAAATGAACCACGCCATTCACCTAAATTTTTGAGAAAGTTTTCCCAGTTACTTGCTATCATTGAATTGTTAATTAAAGTAATTTACTTAGTTGAGTGCTGGCTAATAATCAATGTTAATGATATTGGTGATAACTTGACTAATGATCATCATACAACCAAATATTATCAAATCTGCTACTAGTACAACACGGCGTAAATAAACCGACCATTTTCAATCGCCAAAGAGCCTATACTGTCTTAATTTTAACTTTTAACTTTTGACTTTTGACTTCCGCAAAGCGGTACTAGTTGTTTCTTTGTCAGAATCTGTTAAGATTGATGAGGAATTAATAATTTTTAACAGCAATACTGGGAGAGTCTAATGTTTATTACTGAACTGTCACCCCTATTTAAAGAATTTACTCAGAATCCAGTGTCATTTATGGGTGGGTTTGTCTCCGGTGTACTCCGACTCAACCTAGCAGATGATCCTGTTAAAACCTGGTTAGATAAACATATCACTTCTGGCGGTTTCTCGAATCCTGGTACTCCAGCACAGAATGGTAAATCATCTGGTCCTCAACAAATTTCTATTGATTAATTTTGTTCAAACCGTTAACTGCAAATTGTTAACGGTTAATAAAAATGTAATTATTCAGCTATAGCAATCGTTCATATCCAGATCGCCGACTTCTTTGATTTATTGTGTGCATAAATGATACATTGATCTCAGAAGTCGGGGATCTTGTTGTTCATAATTTAGGAAGCGTTTCCTAAGAAAACATTATCTTTTGCAAAAGTTCAGGAATTTGAGCAGGATATTCAGCTACAGGAACTTGTGCTGCTTGGAAAGCGGCTAATTTATGTTGTGTAGTCCCGAAATTAGGATCACGTTTGACAACGGTTGCTAAATTTCCTGTCTGATGCCAATATTTGCTGGGTGGTGCGTGTCTACCTGCAATATAAGCAATAACTGGTTTATCAATAGCTTCAGTTATGTATCGTGCAGCAGCTTCCTCACTCTCTCCTCCTGGTTGGCCAACTAAAACAATTGCTTCTGTGGTTTCATCCTCATCAAGAATTTGTAACCATTGAGGGAAGGAAGAACCAACAATAGCATCGCTACCAATACTGACACTAATTGACTGACCCAAACCAGCTTTGGTTAATTCCCAAGCGACTTCATAAGTAAGAGTGCTGCTACGGCTGACAATTCCTACAGAACCAGGAGTATAAAATTCACTGGGTTGAGTTCCCAAGAGAATTTTACCAGGAACAATAATGCCAGGACTATTTGGTCCAACGATCAAAGTTTCACCAGTTTCTGTTTTACGGAGTAATGTCACCATATCCAATGGTGGTACACCAGCAGAAATAATAATTATTTGTCTAATATTAGAGGCGATCGCTTCTAAGGCCGCATCTAAAACTTGGTAAGGATGTACACAAATAATTGTCGTATCAATTTGCCCAAATTTTGATATTGCTTCCTCTACTAAATCAAATACTGGCAGATCGTAGATTTGTTGTCCACCACATCCAGGAGCAACACCAGCTACCACATTAGTACCATAAGCTTTCATTTGAGCAACATGAGTTGCGGAAATAAATTCACAAAAACCCTGAATTAAAACTTTACTATCTGGTGTTAAATTCATAAAATTTTGTCATTGGTCATTGGCTATTCAACTGATAACTTATACTACTTTTTGGCAGTAGGTAACTTAGCCAGACGGACGGCTTGTGTTACGGCCTCTTCTAAATTTTCTACTACTATTAGCGTCTCACCTTCGGGTTTGAGTGTAGCTAAATATTTTCTAGCGTCATCAAAATCAGAACCAGTAAGACGGACAACCAAGCGGGGTAAATGTTTGCAATGATGTTTACTACCATTAGACAGATAAGATTTGAGTTCTTTTGGGTCTATTTGGGTAAAATTGGTAATGACTTCCGACATTTGGGAAACTTGAGGAATAAAGCCCAAAAAGTTAATCAGAATTACTTGAATGCTTTTTTCAGCAGCTAAAACTTTTAAACCTGTTTCTAGGCGATCGCAAAAAGTTGTTGGTGAAGTATCAGTCAAAAAAGAATGTCGTAAATTTAGCGATATACCAGGTTTACCACCTGCATTCACCACCGCATCCAAAGTTGTTAACAGAGAACCAGTACCATTGCCTAATATGCCGATTTTTCCCTGTATTTCTAACTCATCCCCATTACCCAAGAAGTTGTTAATCTTGCTATTTTTATGACGGCTCATCATTTTTGCAGTCATATCAGCTATTTTGGGATGTCGGTTAATTGCTCTTTCATTCACTCTAACTTTACCATTAAGTGCCATAACCTGGCCAGAAGCACTGACAGCCAGAGGGTTTATCTCTACTAAATCCAGGTCTTTCTGCACAAATAACTGATACATTTTTTCCACAATATCGCTTACCGATTGCATTAGCGCACCCTGTAAGCCCATTTTTAATCCCAGTCGTCTAGCATAAAATGGCGAAAATTCCTGTTCTACAACCACATATTGCATTTTCTCCCCTGGCGATTCCCAATCAATATCTGGTTCTTTGCAACCTAAAAGCACTGGACGGCATAAGGCTGTATCTAAAACTACAGCCAGATAATATTCATCCTTAGCATCATATTTAGTTTCTGCCAGTAACACTTCTGGCAATTCGCCCCAAATTGGTAAATTAAAGATATTTTGGGCAGCGGCGATCGCATCAATGGTAGTTTCTACAATCCTCACTCCACCAGCTTTCGCCCTTTCATCTGCGTGTACTTGCGATTTGAGAACAATCGGATAGCGAATTTTTAGGCGTTTTAAGTCTGTAGGATGGTCAATTCGTTGAGATGGTAAGACGGGAATGCCCATCTTGTCAAACCATTCTTTAACTTGGTACTCCAATAAATCCATTGACACACACCTTGTATTAACAATTCAAAAGCTAAACTCAAATAATGTATAATTGTTTATACATCACTTAGATGAGATAATCACGCTTTGGTCGGCTAGAAAATTTATTTAGCACGAATCAATTTTATCGGATTCGGCAATAGTCACACATTCATTTTTATCACCCCAATCGCTGCTATTTGGCTGATTAGACCTATTGATTTTTCCTGATCAACTTTATATGTTAAAAAATTACTAGAATTTTATTGTATATTTTTCCTTAAATAATTTATACTCGCATTGAGATCGTCTAATAGTATAAAAAAGCAGAATCCCAAACCATCGCCACTCCCTTGCCGTCTGGTGACAGACGGAATTTTTGTGAAAAAGCCGTTCGTGGGAATGGGAAACTGGAGTTCGTAAAATTATGTATCCTTATGTAACAAAGTCCATCTCTTTATTTCATCTGCTCCAAGATAATAAAAACTATAAAACTATATAGAACATTAGCAGTAGCCATTATGAAAGTAACCTTCCAAAAAGAAGATATTCAGCTTCTAGCCAGTATTTTACAGGAACAATTACTACTGGAACTTCCCTCTGCACCAGTTATCCAGGTGAAATGCGCTATCCAAAATGACGAACTGATGATTTTGACGCAACATCCTCCAGGTGTAACGGTTGATACAGAAAAAATATTTACTATCCTTGAGGAATCGCTCCAATGGCAATCTCAATACCATCATGAAAGGGTGCAGTTTTATGTCAGGGTTTCCGGAGAAAAACTACCTTATGCTAAACATTCAATCATTATCGAAGCGAAGGGAATACAGGAAGATCATTACATTTCTTTATCGGAAGCAAGCAATGCTTCCCATCCAGGTACTCCTAAAAACCAGCTAATTTTTCCACCGCTGGAAATTCCCGGACTTTCAGCTACGGGAACAGACAAGAATATCTCAGATAATTCATTTAGTTCAATCATAGATGATCATCTTCCTACAGATACTTCATTTAGTTCGCTAACA
This sequence comes from Anabaena sp. UHCC 0451, assembly GCF_034931405.1. Classification (NCBI taxonomy): domain Bacteria; kingdom Bacillati; phylum Cyanobacteriota; class Cyanophyceae; order Nostocales; family Nostocaceae; genus Anabaena; species Anabaena sp. UHCC 0451. The sequence goes on from NZ_JAYGHA010000004.1 coordinate 202,999, forward strand.
GACAATAATATTGCAGACAATCGATTTTCTTCCCAGGAAGACGAAGAAATATCAGATAATTCATTTGGCTCAGATAATTCATTTAGCTCAGATACTTTATTTAGCTCAGATAATTCATTTAGCTCAGATACTACATTTAGTTCAAATAATTCATTTATTGATGATAGGAAAAATGAATTACTAGAGGAAGAAAAGTTTGACCCTTTTGCCGGTGGACAAAACTTATCAAAGAAAAAGTCATTATCATTACCATCTTTACCACCTATACCTATCCTATTAGGTGGAGTATTGGGAGTGGCTGTTTTTTTTGGAGGTGGTGTTTTTTTTCTGAGTCGTGCTTGTGTAATTGGCACGTGTCAAGCATTAAATACTGCTGAACAATTCCAAGATGAATCTCAGCAATTACTCCGCCGAGCTAAATCTCAACAAGAACTATTAGGATTACAACAACAACTAGATCAAGCTATTTCTGATCTCCAAGTAATTCCTCAATGGTCGCCTCGTTATCAGCCCGCTCAAGAATTGACATTAAGTTTTTCTGAACGGTCAACTAAAATTAAGCAAGTAGTCAAAGCTTTAGAAACAGCATCTGCAGCAGAGCAAAAAACTCAAACTCCCGCAGCTAGTTTAGATGAAATTCGCAACAGACAAACGTTATGGCGACAAGCAATTACACCTTTAGAATCTATCAAACCCAACCATGAACTTTATGCTTTAGTACAGACAAATTTACCTAAATATAAAAGCAATTTACAGGCGATAAATCAGCAGTTACTGGATGAAGAAGCATGGCAGAAGAAGTTGGCTACAGCCAAAAACGTTGCTGAATCAGCTAATAATCGCCAAATTAATGCTAAATCTGGTAATGACTGGCAAAGGGTACAGTTTGCTTGGCAAGAGGTTGTCAATAATTTGAAAAGTATCCCCAAAACCAGCACAGCATACCAGGAAGCACAAAGCCTGTTAGTGGATTATCAACCGAGATTTACATTGGCACGCAACATCTCTAAAAGAGAAATTGCCGCAGCAAAAATTTATCAGCAAGCTGTTAATTTTGCGAGTCAGGCTAAAAAGTATGAAGCACAAAATCAATGGCAAGCAGCAGTAGCATCTTGGCAACAAGCTTTGCAAACGGCTAAACAGATATCGGCAGATACTTCCAACTACAGCCAAGCACAGTTACTCATCCAACCTTATTCCAGTGCTTTAACACAAGCACAAACAAAACAGCAGCTATACGGCAACTTGACACAAACTCGCGCTGATTTAGGAAAGACCTGTGTTAATGGGATGCGGTTCTGCACTTTTACAATTGAAGATCAAGGTATTATTGTCCGTTTAACCCCACAGTATGAAAAAGCATTACAAAATGGTAATCCTGATATCCAAAGTCATTTACAAACTTTGCAACAGGCTTTAGGAGTAATTAGCGAAAATGCGAACCTAGCCGTATTTCTCTACAATTCCCAAGGGGAAGAACGGTATATGAAAAGGCCAGAATAATTCAACAACCCAAATGATTTTGTAGTGCTTGGCGCATGATAGTTACAGGTATTTCTTCTTGTTGCAACCAGATTTTTAATGCTGCTGCACCTTGTTGAACTAGCATTTCTAAGCCATCAATGGTAATAGCGCCTTGTTTTTCTGCCAGTTGTAAAAATTTTGTCGGTTTGGGAATGTAGATTAAATCATAAGTAATGGCATCTAAAGGTAATTTTGCCATTTCCTCTGCACTCAAAGGTGATTGTTCAACATGGGGATACATTCCCACAGGAGTTGTATTTACTAACAAATTTGCTTGGGTAATTAACTTTGGTAATTCTGACCAAGAATGTACTTCAAATTTATTGGCAAAAGGTGAATTTTCCCAACTGTGGCTAAATTCTTTTAACTTAGATAAATTGCGTCCTACTACATGAATTTCTGCCAAACCTAGCTGCACACAACCAGCAACAACCGCCCTGGCTGCACCTCCATTCCCTAAAATTACTGCCTTTTTTTGAGTCCAATCTTGTTGGTATGTAGTTTGCAAAGGGGCAATAAACCCTTCTACATCCGTGTTTGTTCCCACCCATTTATCATCTTGACGAATGACAGTATTGACCGCACCGATAGCCTGGGCAATGGGAGAAATTTCTGATAATAAAGGTAATATTGCCTGTTTATGAGGAATTGTGACACTAAAACCAACAACACTAATAGCGGCAAAACCTGCGATCGCAGTTTCCAAATTTTCTGGTGCAATAGGAAAAGGTAGATAAACACAATCTAACCCCAATTTACTCAATGCTGCATTGTGCATCATCGGTGAAAGGGAATGTTCTACAGGATGTCCAATCACTCCTAAAAATTTGGTTTTTCCAGTGATATTTTGGCAATAATTATGATCTTGGTTATTCATGATTCAGTCGAGTATGGGTTTAAATCCTGTAAATTCTGATTTAGACAATAATAAATTAGGATCTAATGTACCAATTTTCTGATAAAATCAGAAATTCGACTCCTTTAACATAGATTAATGTATGAGCAAGGGAACTCTGTTTGACAAAGTTTGGGACTTACACACTGTTGGTACATTACCATCAGGATTAACACAACTATTTATTGGACTACATCTTATTCATGAAGTTACCAGTCCCCAAGCCTTTGCTATGCTCAAGGAACGGGATTTAAAAGTATTATTTCCAGAACGGACAATAGCCACAGTTGATCATATAGTCCCTACAGAAAACCAAGCCCGTCCCTTTGTGGATAGCATGGCAGAAGAAATGATCCAGGCATTAGAAAAGAGTTGTCAAGAAAATGACATAACTTTTTACAATATTGGTTCAGGAAATCAAGGTATAGTCCACGTCATCGCGCCGGAATTGGGACTAACTCAACCGGGAATGACCATCGCTTGCGGAGATAGCCATACATCAAGTCATGGTGCTTTTGGAGCGATCGCCTTTGGGATTGGTACAAGCCAAGTTAGAGACGTACTCGCCTCTCAAACCCTATCATTATCTAAACTCAAAGTCCGCAAAATCGAAGTTAACGGTAACTTAAAACCCGGAGTTTACGCCAAAGACGTAATATTACATATCATCCGTACATTAGGCGTAAAAGGTGGCGTAGGCTACGCTTACGAATTTGCAGGTACAACCTTTGCTCAGATGAACATGGAAGAGCGGATGACTGTTTGTAACATGGCCATCGAAGGTGGTGCCAGATGCGGATATGTCAACCCTGACCAAATTACCTACGATTACCTAAAAAATAGAGACTTCGCCCCCAAAGGTGCAGACTGGGAAAAAGCCCTGGCTTGGTGGGAATCCCTCAGTAGTCATGCTGATGCCGAATATGATGATGTAGTAGTATTTAATGCCGGAGATATTCCCCCCACCGTTACATGGGGAATTACACCAGGTCAAGGAATAGGCGTAGATGAAAAAGTCCCTACAGCCGCAGAACTCCTAGAAGAAGACCGCTTCATAGCCGAAGAAGCTTATGGCTACATGGATCTATATCCAGGTCAACCCATTCAAGGCACAAAAATTGATGTCTGCTTCATCGGTAGCTGCACCAACGGACGCATTAGTGACCTCCGAGAAGCCGCCAAAATCGCCCAAGGTCGCCAAGTCGCAGAGGGTGTGAAAGCCTTCGTCGTTCCCGGTTCAGAAAGAGTCAAAAAAGAAGCCGAAGCCGAAGGACTAGATAAAATCTTCGTTGCAGCAGGTTTCGAGTGGAGAGAACCAGGATGTTCGATGTGTTTAGCCATGAACCCCGACAAACTTCAAGGTAGACAAATCAGCGCCTCCTCCTCCAACCGCAACTTCAAAGGTAGACAAGGCTCATCATCCGGTCGTACCCTCCTCATGAGTCCCGCCATGGTAGCCACAGCAGCCATCAAAGGCGAAATCGCCGACGTGCGCGAACTGCTATAACCCCACCCCCAAACCCTCCCCGCAAGCGAGGCTACCGTGTACACACATCTTTCAAGAAATTCGGATTTGTAGAAAGTGATTTTCCGTAACCCTTGATATTCCGTTAGTAATTCTCGATAAAGTTTGTTTATTGAGAATACATGAAAAATCGCAAAGCCTTATTTAGTAAGGAATCTAGGACTTGTGTGTACACCGTAGGCAAGCGAGGAGGGGAGTGAAAAAAAGGCTAGGCTAGAAACCTGTCCTATAGGAAAAAAGCAAAAAACAAAGACAAATAAATCAAATGGTACCACCAGAATATGATTTTGATATTGCAAAATTTTGTGGTTTGAAGGGAGGAGAAATGTTGTCTCATGCCTACCAAGCAGTATGCGAAGGGAAACAACTCATTGAATATAATTACAACGCATTAGATTACCAAAGTGTTTCCATTGAATTAGCATCTAAACGTAAAAATGAGTTTCAATTTTGCATACAAGCTGTAATTTTATTTCAAGTAAGTATGGAAGCCATTATTAATCAAGTAATCACTACAAAACCAGAAATCCAGAAATTTATAGAAGATTCCTTGAAAAAGAAAAAGAAATGGTATGATGCGACATTTAAAGATAAATGGTGTAAAACACTTGAAAAACAAAAGATTGAATTAGAAAATTTTGAAAAATACCATGAAAATATTTATCGGACTTTAAGAAATAATGTAGTTCATCCCAGGCATAGATATTCAGGTGAAAAGCCTGAGAAACTTATTTTTTCGGCTGATAAATTTATTTTCTCAAATGTTTATTCTGGGTTTAAAAATGGATGGTTAGCATTTGCATCTTTATCTCAAGCAGTTGGATATCCGCATGATAATAACTCTTGGGATATTTATTGTGATATCTGTCATCTGCCAAAATCATTGGTTCCCGAAGAATATCCTAATTTGACCGAAAAATCAAACTTCTTTTTAAACGAATATATGAATCATATAGCAACGATAAATAATATCCGATCTGAAATCTCTCTGTAATCAATTTGGTAGATTTTTAGAGTTAAAATGTCCTTTGTGCCTTCGTGGTTCATTAATCTTATGCTAAGTGAAGTAAAACAAATATCTGGTAACGCCGTTCCCCTCATCGGTAACGACATAGACACAGACAGAATTATACCTGCTCGCTACTTAAAAGCCATCACCTTTGACGGCTTAGGAGAAGGCGTGTTTGTTGACGACAGAAAAGCCTTAAATGGTGAACACCCTTTTGATCAAAGCCAATATCAAGGCGCAAAAATCCTCATAGTTAACCGCAACTTTGGCTGTGGTTCATCAAGAGAACACGCACCTCAAGCCCTTGCAAAATGGGGAATCAAAGCCCTCATCGGTGAAAGCTTTGCGGAAATCTTCTTTGGTAACTGCGTCGCCATGGGGATACCATGCGTAACTGCTGACGCGGAAATAGTCAAACAACTGCAAGAAATAGCGATCGCTAAACCCCAAGCATCCTATACCATAGATGTGGAAAAATTGCAAGTAGCTACTGGAGATTTTACTGCCCCAGTGGTGATGGGTGAAGGGACAAGAATCGCTTTTGTTGCTGGAACTTGGGACGCTTGCGGACAGTTAGTAGCCAATGCAGAACAGGTAAAAGCCACAGCAGCAAAATTACCTTATATTGCTTGGGGTAATTTAGCCGCTAGTTAGTATATATAGAGACGTTTCCTTTAACGTCTCTACAATCAGGGAATTTATTATATGAAAGCAATTAATTATTGGTTAATGAAGTCAGAACCATCTGTTTATAGTATTACTGATTTACAACAGCAAGGTGAGACAATTTGGGACGGTGTGCGTAATTATCAAGCGCGGAATTTTATGAGACAAATGCAAATAGGAGATTTAGCATTTTTCTATCATTCTAATGCTGAACCTCCAGGGATTTTTGGCTTAATGCAGATAGTTGAAACAGGTATTGCTGACCCGACACAATTTGATGTAAATAGTAAATATTATGATGATAAATCAACTCCTGAATCACCACGTTGGCAAACTGTAAAGGTGCAATTTGTCAAGGTATTTTCTCAGCCTATTTCTTTATCTATACTCAAAGAAAAATTTAGTGGTGATGAATTGTTGGTGGTTAAAAAAGGGAATCGCTTATCAGTAATACCCGTGTTGGAAACAGTAGCACAAAAAATTTTAGACCTGAGTTAACTGATTATATACGGAGTATTGATGCCTACAGATAGGGGTTTAGCAGTGCTAAACCCTTACTCAAAATTATTTCTTATGTTTGGGTAGTGCTTGCAGTAATTCCGACATAGATGCAAGCAGTACCTTCACAAACCAAGCCATTGCAATAATCACTGCTACGGACACACCTCCATAGGTGAGTATAGGTATTAACTCTCCTGCATTTGGTGGTATGGGAGTATTTGTAGAATTAGCAGCTATCAGCCGATTTTCCACTTTTTCTGGTGTGTCCAGCGTATTTTGAACAATGGTACTAGATGACTGATCTTTAACAGTCGGAAATTGTGGCTGGAAAATTCCAGTCTTATTGGCAGGTTTTTGGATCATAATGATGGGTGAACTTTTTTATTGGATTACCCTGGCTTCTGAACAAAGCTAGGGAATTTTTTTGTGTATCGTCCGGTAAGTCTTTGAGACTATGTTTAGTTGCGCTGCATTTTGTCTAAAAGGGCAGCTTCTTCGGGGGTGAGTTTGCCTAATTCAACTAAGCCTTTAAGAGTGCGATTCCTACGGAGCGCTTCGCTATCGCACACCTGATCATAACTTTCCCTTAAACCTGCCTCTGTACGGCGGCTGTAGGTTATAAAAAATACAGGATTGGCTGCTGGAGCAGATTCTGGAAACGTTGCACCCTGACGTTTGCGCTCAAGTTCTCGAACCATAATAAGGTCTTGTTGCTGAATGAATTACGAACTAAGAATATAACCCCAATTGGTTTAGTATGGAAGATTGCTAAATTTCTCACTTTGCACTATTTAATTAATTCGTATAAATTAGAACTAAAATAAAAAATGTCACTAGCACCTTGGCGTAGTCTTATCACTCGCGCTTTACACAAAAACCGCAGTCTTGTTTATTCCCGTTATCTGCAACTAGCAACGGTGCGAGAAAATGGTTTACCTGCTAACCGCACTGTAGTATTTCGTGGTTTTCTTGAAGATACAAACCAGCTAAAATTCATCACCGATATTCGTAGTGCAAAAGCTGAACAAATATCAAAACAACCAGCAGCAGAAATTTGTTGGTATTTCCCCAACACCAGAGAACAATTTCGTATTAGTGGAAATTTGATTTTAATTACTGCTAATTCTCATCCACATCTACAACCAGCGAGGATGAAAATGTGGCAAGAATTAAGTGATGCAGCACGTTTACAATTTGCTTGGCCTGATCCGGGTGAGATGAGAGTAAGAACACCAGAAGCGTTTACACCACCAGCACCAGATCCTATAGAACCAGTAGAAAATTTTTGTTTATTATTACTTGAACCTACAGAAGTAGATCATTTAGAATTGCGGGGTGAACCACAAAATAGAACCTTTTATCAAATTGATGAAAATCAAGAATGGTATTATCAAGAAATTAATCCTTAAACATTAAGGAAGAATTTCCACAATTGTACCTTTTTTAACCCATTGATATAATTCATCTACATCTTTATTTTTTAAAGACGGACAGCCTAAAGTCCAGTTATTTCGTGCATCAATCATTTCATCTCCACCCGCAGGTACACCATGAATACCCACTTCACCACCAATAGGAATATTCCAAGCTAATTCACCATTGATTTTAGCTTGAAAATGCTTTCTCCAAGATTGATTATTAGGATAATTCAACCACATAAATTTTGACCATTGGGGATGCGGATAAAGGTCTTTAATTTGCAAAATACCTTCTGGGGTTTTTTTGTCACCTTCTCCTCGTTTATCCCCTGTGGGGTTAGCACCAAAAACAACTGGATAAGACTTTATTGGTTTGAGTTCGTAATAAATTGTCAACCTATGTTTAGACTTTTCAATTAAAATAGAGGTTTTCTGTTTATTGATGGGTTGTGTAATTAGTTTTTCTATGGGTTGGTCATAATTTAATAATTCATCTCCAATTATAGGATTATGTATTTTTTGTTCAGTTTGGCAATTGGAAATACATAAAACTTCAGGAATTGCAGTAACTGGAAATATTAAACCTGTTCTTAATAGCAACCCATAAAATACAGAACCAGTAACAAAAAACAAAATAATGTTTAATAGGATTCTCTGTTGTTTGAGATATTTGGTTATTGATTCTGTATTCATGATTTGTATATAGGACTCATATTTGAATTTTGAAAAAATC
>NZ_JAYGHA010000004.1:211365-225341 GCF_034931405.1 Anabaena sp. UHCC 0451
ATCCCTATATTTGTTTAAATCTGCTACAAACAAATATTCTGACTCCTGACTCCTGAATTCTTACATTTTACATTTTTTAAATTCCTGCACCATCAAAAAATTCCTGAATCTTTTTATCTCGGATATTACAGAAATTGTGTTCTTTTGGTAATTCATTTTCTTGAATGAATTGACCGACTAAAACCGGAGTTTTTACGGGAGTTTGGAGATTTTGAATTTGTTCTTCAAGTGCTTCAATGCGGTCAACCAAAGTGCGAATTACTTCTGCTTCTGAGTCTGGTAAATTATTGTGTTCTAGGGGAGAAACCCGGACTCCCGCACGATAGATAATGCGTCCAGGTATACCAACAACTGTGCAGTTAGAAGGAACATCTCTTAACACCACTGAACCTGCACCGATGCGGACGTTATTACCAATTTGGAGATTACCTAAAACTTTTGCACCTGCACCCACAACAACATTTTCACCAACTGTCGGGTGACGTTTACCGCTTTCTTTACCTGTTCCCCCCAAGGTAACGCCTTGATAAATAAGGGCGTAGTCTCCTACAATGGCTGTTTCACCAATGACAACGCCCATACCGTGGTCAATAAATACGCTTTTGCCGATGACAGCACCTGGGTGAATTTCAATCCCAGTTAAAAACCGAGCGATGTGAGAAATTAAACGCGGGATAAAGGGAATACCGATAGCACGCAACCAGTGAGCAAGTCTATGGAAGATTAAGGCTTGTAAGCCTGGGTAGCAAAACAAGACTTCCAACCAATTCCGGGCTGCTGGATCACGTTCAAAGATGATGCGAAAGTCGGCGTGTAGTGTAGAAAGCATCGAGATATTACCCAAAAAGCAAAACAAGCTACTTTCTCATTTTATCGCTAATTGGTCATTAGTAATTAGGGACTGGGGACTGGGAAGAAAAATTTTAGATTTTAGATTTTAGATTTTAGATTTTAGATTGGAGTTAACAAAATCCAAAATCCAAAATCCAAAATTGAATTACCTATTCTTCGACTTTTAAAGTGTAGTTATGTTTGACTCCAGGGTTAAATGTACCTACCCAAAGCTGATAAATGCCTTGTTTCCAATTGCGATCGCTCACACTCGCATCTTTACTTCTACCTGTATCATCACCACATCTAATGGTTGCATCATCTGGTCCTTTGATAAATAAAGTGGTGTCTTTACCTCCACTGTTAATTAATATTGTTAATTTATCAAAATCTTGTTCTAGAACAAGGATGTGATCTGGTTTGGGATCGCCAAAACCGATACACACTTTTTTATCGCGATCGCGGTTACTCATAGCAGATAAGGAATAAGCACCCCCTGTATAACCTGATGCCATTCCTTGTCCCGGTTCAAAACCTGGTGCTAGTTTCAGAGTTCCAAAATTGGCTGTCTGGGCTGCTATAGGTGTCGCTATCATAGCGGTAATGGCAGCTAACAGCCAGCTACACCGAAATTGAAGCCAAAGGCGACGATTTTTCATAGCTCAATCCCAAATAGTTTTTTTGTAACTGTGTATACTAATTTTATGTAAAAAAATGGCTGTTGGGTAGTGCTGAGATCACAGCTAATCCAGATCCCCGACTTCTCAAAGAAGTCGGGGATCTAAAAATCTAGTGTTCCATTTGAAAAAAGACACCACCTTTGAGTGTTCCTGGTTCAGTGCTATAACTACTGACTGTAAGCGATCGCAAATTGTCAAATAGTGGTTTACCCAACAGTTCCACAAATTTCAGTAAAGGTTGCTGACGTTCTAAAAAACCTTGGCTTTTTTTCCAGTCAATATATACATAACCTTGGTTGGGTTGGGGGATCATGGCAATACTATCCTGAAAGTTAGAATTTTCAATCAGGGGATGTTCTTGATGGGTGAGAATTTTTTCCATCATCCCTAATTCAGAGGTGAAAATTTCATAATTATCAATGGTTGTATGCGCTCCCCGGACTTTGGCCTCAACGTTAACATCTACTGGATCTGAAGTAGCTTTTAACTCTGTCCAAGCTGTTATTTTGTGGTTATTGAGGGTAACAGCACTAACATTAAAACCACTGTTAACAGCAATTTGATCTAACTTAGCTATACCTTGTTCTAACTGCGGCGATTTTTCCACCACAAACACCCAGTGAGGTTTTATATCTGCCTGATTCGGTAAAATTGCTAAGGCGTATTCTCCAATTACCCACCTAAAAATATCCTCACTAAAGTTAAGATTCCAGCGTTTTTGCACATCTATCAAAGGTTGCAACCAACGAAAAATAGCTGCTTCTGAAGAACCATAAATAGTTGCTGTTCCTTGTTGCCAAAGTTTGGCTAAATCGCTATTAGGTAAATTGCTTAAATTTGCCCCTGCAATTGCTAAACCTACGGATTCTGGAATATACTGCAATGCACCCACAGGTTTAGATAATGGTGTAGATACAGGAGCAATTTTGGACGCTGTTAAAAATGTACTTTCTGCTAACAATCCTTGGGGATTTAATACTAAAGAAAGAATTTGGCTATTATACGTAGGTTCTGCTAATTCTAACCCTTGCCATTGTGCTACCGTCGGCAGATTGAAGAAAGCAACAGCCACAGCATTTTTAGGTAATTCTGGGATCGCTTTTTGATATTCGGAAGAACTGCTCAAATTCAAATTTGGTGCTTGGACATTATTAATAGCTTCTCGCAGCACCTTGATATCATTAGCAAACAAAACAAAGTCATCAACAACCGCACCAGCTAAACTATTTTGGATTTTAGATTTTGGATTTTGGATTTTTGTAGGTGTTACTATTTCGTGATTGTCATAAAGTAATTTCACACCTTTGTATTGTTCTACTTCTAAATTTGCTCCTGCTAAAGCCCGTTTAGAAAATAACAACTCCACAAATTCGCGGCTTTTTGCAGGTTTGTCTGTAGCTAGTGCCATCAGATACCCTGGTTGTAGTCCATTCTCTGGGTCGTGATCTATATCTTGACTAGTTACAGCCAATGTAATTTCGTTACTGAGCCAAGCTTGAATATCATCTTTGAAGTCTATATTAGTTTTTGCCAATAAACTGTTTTTGAGTTGAGAAATTTCTCCGTGTGGTTCTAGTGACTGTAAACTTTCGGGATTTACCAATAAGGACACCATCACTGGCGACACATTTGATACAAATATAGCTGCCCCTGGTTGGGAGCTAGAGATACTAAAATTGACCGGACTTTTGCCGAAAAACCAGTAAAAGCCAGCAGTAATAATTAATAGTAGGGCAATTACACCAGCTACTAAAAAACTAAAGAAGGAGCGTTGATTATTCACATTCAACCTATCTATTTTCTCGCTTTTCTGCCACCATGAAATAGTATAGGACTGTTTAGAAAAACTGTATGACTGGTCAATCGTTTAGCGAAATTAGCGTTCAAGAACTAGCACAACGTCTAGCACAAGGTGATTCTGGACTACAGTTAATTGATGTGCGCGAACCTCAAGAATTGGCAATATCACAAATCAATGGTTTTGTCAATCTTCCTTTGAGTGAATACGAGCAATGGCAAGGGAATATTTTCACGAGCTTTGATTCGACTAAGGAAACTTTAGTGTTATGTCATCACGGAATACGTTCCGCTCAGATGTGTCAATGGTTAGTGAGTCAAGGATTTACAAATGTCAAAAATATCACTGGTGGTATTGCTGCCTATTCCATATTAGTTGATTCTTCAGTTCCTCAGTATTAGGGAATATTCATAACCCAACATTTGAGACTTTGATTTAATAAGGGTTTTGGCGATTTATTAATGTTTCAAAATGTTTGCCATATTTTGTTAGTAATTAAATCGTCAGAATTCAGGTAAGGCGATAACATCCCCGACTTCTTTTATTTATTATGTTTATAAATGATCAATTGATCTGGTAAAGTCGGGGATCTGGATATGACCGATTGCTATAGCTGAATACTTACATTAAAAGAATGCAGAATTTAGAATTTAGAATTACGTTTTGCAACGGGGATTTTACCCCGACGCAAAACCCGCTGCTTGTAGAAGCAGGGGGGGACTTTAAACCCCAAGGGTAAGTTAAATCTTTAACCCTTTATCACATCTGGATTTAAAAATTAGGAAATTATTTTTGTGATTCCCAGTTTAATGGTAGAGGGTTAAAGTCTCAATTTTTCCTGTTAACGAGTAGAGATAAATCTTGATTAAAGCACAGAACAAATATAGCGTAAATATAAAAACAACTGTCATGTATCGATCTTGTCAGATAGAAAGTAAAGTTTTGTAACTAAAGTTACACCTTATGTTGATGGACTATGAGATACTACAGAAAAAGGTGGAAATTTCTACCGCTTTTTTGTTTTCGACTATCTAAATAAATACTGAAGGTAAATTTTGTGTTTAATGAACACAACATAAGTATATAATTTGCTATCTTAATTAAATAATAAGTAATCTTTTTTGCAGTTTTAGCTATACAGTCTTGCGGCCTTTGATTAAAATTTGCCTTCAGTAAAACATACTTCTATGCAAGTCCAGCTGACTAATCGACAACAGAATATACTTTGGGCAACTGTACGCCATTATATCGCTACAGCAGAGCCTGTTGGTTCTAAAGCTTTGATTGAGGAATTTGATCTTGGTGTCAGTTCCGCTACCATTCGCAATGTTATGGGTGTTTTGGAAAAATCGGGGTTGCTTTATCAACCACACACTTCTGCGGGGAGAATACCTTCTGATTCTGGTTATCGTATATATGTTGATAAATTGATGAAGCCTTCAGAAGTATTAGCTAAAGAGGTTGAATCAACATTACAACAGCGTCTACATTGGGATGATTGGAGTTTGGAAGCTTTGTTACAAGGTGCGGCTCAAATTTTGGCAACATTAAGCGGCTGCATTACCTTAATTACTATGCCACAAGCCCATACAGCACAATTAAGACATTTGCAACTTTTGCAAGTTGAAGCTGGAATAATTATGTTGATTGTGGTTACGGATGGTTATGAAACTCATTCCAAGGTGATGGATTTATTTAGCGCATCATCAGAAATCAAACCAGATAGAGAAGCAATTGATAGAGAATTGCAAATTATTTCTAATTTTTTAAATAGTCATTTGCGCGATTGTACTCTATTGGAATTAGCCCAGCTTGACTGGAGTGAATTAGATCAGGAGTTTCAACGCTATGGTGAATTTTTGAAAAGTTCCTTGACAGAATTACTTCATCGTGCTTTAGCTCCAACATCCACACAAATTATGGTGCGGGGTGTGGGTGAAGTGTTGCGTCAACCGGAGTTTTCCCAAGTACAGCAGGTACAAACGATTATGCAACTGTTGGAAGAAGAACAAGAGCAATTATGGCGGTTAATATGTGAAGAACCGAAAATTGAGGACACAGGTAAACCCAAGGTAACGGTGCGGATAGGTGCAGAAAACCCTTTAGAACCGATTCGGACTTGTTCTTTGATTTCTTCTAGTTATCGTCGGGGTTCTGTAACAGTGGGAAGTGTAGGTGTTTTGGGACCAACTAGGTTAGACTATGAAAATGCGATCGCTGTTGTAGCCGCAGCAGCAGATTACCTCTCAGATGCTTTTAGTCAAACTGCGTAAACCATAGCAGGAGTCAGGAGTAAAAAGCTGCTTGGTGTTGTAAATTGTTTAAGTTTTGATTTCAACTATGTACTTCATTTACCTGCCATTTCTTGTATGTTGAGAAAAATCTCTTTTGGTCTATTATGGCTAGGATTTGTTTCCTATGCCTTTTTCTTTGCTCCTCCTGATAATTTTCCAGAGAGTTTAGAGTTAATTAAAAATCTCTCTACAGGAAATTGGCAAGGTATTAATCCAGTAATAATTGCCCTATTTAATATTATGGGTATCTGGCCTTTAATTTATAGTGCGGTATTATTTATTGATGGTAGAGGACAAAAAATCCGGGCTTGGCCTTTTGCGACTGCATCTTTTGCAGTTGGGGCTTTTGCACTTTTACCTTATTTAGCTTTAAGAGAACCAAATCAAGAATTTACAGGGCAGAAAAATCTGTTTATCAAAATATTTGATTCTCGTATTACAGGAATTATATTAACTTTAGGTGCTGGTGTTTTAGTTGCTTATGGTTTCCAAGGAGATTGGACTAATTTTGTCCAACAATGGCAAACTAGCAGATTTATTCATGTAATGAGTTTAGATTTTTGTATGTTGAGTTTATTATTTCCGACATTGTTAGGAGATGATATGACCCGACGGGGTTGGAAGGATAATCAATTATTTTGGTTATTTGCAATGATTCCTTTTTTTGGGGCGTTGATTTATTTGTGCATACGGCCGTCTGTGAAGGAAAATAATTTGTAGAAAAATAATTTTTTTATAGATACAATACATTTATAATATTGAAGTAAATCCAAAAGCTAATCATTTCATAAATTTAGGTTTAAACTCATTTATTCTCAGTAACAGGTATTACTAAAAATTACAAATTAAATGTCCAAATTAGGTACTAGTAACTAAAAACTATGGATGTTCAAGAACTTTTAACTAGATATGCCAGAGGAGAAAGAAACTTCAATGGTATTGCTTTACCCTCAGCCAACCTACAAGGAGCTAACTTAGGTGGTATAGACTTTGCTAGAGCAGACCTTAGAGGTGCTAACCTCACAGAAGCATCTTTGACAGGAGCGAATTTAAGTAAAGCCAATCTCAGAGGTGCAAAACTAGAAAATGCACATTTATCGGAAGTAATTCTGTGTGGTGCTGATTTAACTCAAGCTGTACTAACTAATGCCCATTTAAATGAATCAGACCTGAGCGGGGCTTTATTAACTGGTGCAGACTTATGTGATGCTAATTTACATCAAGCATCAATCACCGCAGCTAATTTACAAGGTGCAAATTTGAGCGGTGCAAAAATGGGAGGTGTGCGAATGTGGAAAGCAGATTTACAAGGCGCAAATTTAACTGGTGCTGACTTAAGTGAAGCAAATATGTGTGAGGTAAATTTGACCAGAGCTAATTTAAATGCCACGGATATGAGTGAGGCTTTTTTAACTGCGGCAATTATGCCAGATGGCACTATTCATAGTTAATATTTTCTAGATTTATACCTTTTAGCTGAAATCAAAAAAAGTAGAGATATTTTATCAACCATCTCTACTTTTAAATCTTGAATAATTTGCCCACAAATTCGGATACATTAGTAAAAAGACGGAAACCATAGGGGCAAAATGTTAGAAGACTCACAACAAAAACGGGTGGTAGTTGTTGGTGCTGGTTGGGCAGGTTTAGGTGCGACTTACCATTTAGCCAAACAAGGTTATGATGTCACACTTTTAGAAGCAGGACCCTATCCTGGTGGACTGGTTGCAGGATGGCAAACCGCCGGAGGAAAATCTGTAGAAGCTGGGATTCATGGCTTTTGGTATCCTTACAGAAATATATTTTCTCTTATTAATGAATTAGGCATAAATCCCTTTACAACTTGGACCCGTTCTGCTCAATATTCCCCCGCTGGTTTAGAAGTTGAATCACCCATTTTTCAAGATTTACCAAGACTGCCAACACCATTAGGAACTTTTATTTATCCGCAATTTCAACGTTTACCATTCATTGACAGAATCAGCGCCTTACCTTTACTTTATAGCTTAATTGATTTTGATAATTCTGATAATGCTTGGAAAAGGTATGATTCAATAACAGCCCGTGAATTATTTAAAACTTTTGGTGTTTCGGCACGACTTTATAAAGAAGCATTTGAACCAATGTTATTAGTGGGTTTATTTGCCCCTGGAGAACAATGTTCAGCCGCTGCAACTTTAGGAATGTTATATTATTTTATTCTCGCCCATCAACCTGATTTTGATGTGGTTTGGTGTCGGGGAACAGTGGGAGAAAAAATCTTCCGTCCTTGGGTAGAAAAAATTGAAAACTTAGGCGCAAAAATTCTATCTAAACACCGAGTTACAGACGTAATTGTTGATAATAATAACCAGGTGAAAAGTGTAGTTTGCGGTGATGAAGTATTTGATGCTGATGCCGTGATTTTTGCTGTTGGTATCACAGGAATGAAGAAAATTGTCGCTAGTAGTCCTAGTTTA
This sequence comes from Anabaena sp. UHCC 0451, assembly GCF_034931405.1. NCBI lineage: Bacteria > Bacillati > Cyanobacteriota > Cyanophyceae > Nostocales > Nostocaceae > Anabaena > Anabaena sp. UHCC 0451. Next base: position 219,428 of record NZ_JAYGHA010000004.1, read on the forward strand.
CAAAATCATCAAGAATTTAGAAATTTAAATAATTTAGGGGCAATTGATGTTTTAGCAACTCGGTTATGGTTTGACAGAAAAATTGATATTCCTCGTCCTTCTAATGCTTGTTTTGGTTTTGATGAGACTACAGGATGGACATTTTTTGATTTGAATGCTTTACATGATGAATTTAAACATCAAACAGAAACAGTTGTTGAAGTTGATTTTTATCACGCTAATCAATTTTTGCATTTAAGTGATGAGGAAATTGTCAAAATAGTTCAAGGTTATTTAGCAACTTGTATTCCAGGATTTAAAGCAGCAAAAGTAATTGATAGTAGTGTAATTCGTTTAGAAAATGCAGTTACACATTTTGCACCTGGTAGTTATCGTTATATGTTACCTGCAAAAACGAGTTTTAAAAATGTGTTTATGAGTGGAGATTGGATTATTAACCGTCACGGTTCATGGTCACAGGAAAAAGCTTATGTCACAGGTTTAGAAGCTGCTAATTTGGCTATTTCTTATTTACAAGATGGGGAAAAAGCTGATATTTTACCTGTAGAAAAAGATGAACCTCATATACAAATAGGTAGAAACGTGAATCAAAGTATACGAGATTTAGGAAAATCTATTTTACCTAATTTTTGGTTGCCATAAGTTACACCATAAGTTACCATGACCGTAATTTGATTTATACCAATCAAATTCCCCGCTTCTTGAAGAAGCAGGGAATCTAAAATTATGATGTTTGAATTTCCTGTTGTAAAGCTTGAACTTGCTCAATAGATAATTCTGTGACTTGAGCAATTTGCGGTAAACTCATGCCTATTCGCATTAAATTTATAGCCACATTTCTAGCATTTTCAGCTTTACCTTCAGCTTTACCTTCAGCTTTACCTTCAGCTTTACCTTCTTCCAGAATTTCTTGATAAATAACTGATTCGCGCATAATATCACTCCTGAAAATTTTCTTGATTACTTCCTTATCTAATACTAACCCTGCTAACACGCTACTAGCAGCAGCTATATTTCTTTGTAACTGTTGCTCGGTAATTGATTCAACTGCTTGCGCTACTTGATTTAATACTATTGTAGGGTCTTTTGTTTGACTTAGTACCGCAAATGGTAATAAACCAGGTAAACTCATAAATTGTTCTGTTGGTTGTTCCCAAAGTCGAATAACTTCAAACTGATGGTTAGTGTCGCTTAATGTAAATCTATTTTGATAGACTAATTCTGAATCTGTTTTTCGCAGATATACAACTATTTGACGCATTTCTTTATGAGGAAACCGCCGATAACCTCTGATTCGATAATCTAACATTCTGAAAGGAATATCTTTATCAGCATCGGTTTGAAATTCTGTATGCAGAAATAATTTATCTGATTGTAATAAAATCAATGAATCGGCTCTAATTGGTTCGTTTGATAATTCGGTAGGGCTAAGTTTTGTTAATTTTATGGGTGAGCCTAGTAACCATGTAGCTAAATCATCTTTGTAGTTTTCAGCGATAAATTTGCAGATGTTGTCATACATAAGCTATTTTGTATTACCATAAACTAAGTTGATTAGATTCACTCAAATTATTCCAAGGTAAAGGAGGAACTTCTAAACCACTTTCTTCTAATAACTGTTGAAAATAACGAGCATTATTAGGAGACATATCTTCTGTAGGACAATGCACAAAGAAATAAATGTTAATTCCTGCTTTTAACCATTGTTGAATCTGTGTTATCCATTCTGCCATAAAAGGCTGATTTACTGATAACTGCGGATGAGAAATAAAGCGAATTAATGTAAAATTTGCAGTTACAGAAAACTGCACTGGTAATTGAGGTTTACGCCGTTCTGATGCCAATTGTGGGTCATCTTCCCCAGTATAAACAGGACGTGTATCTAACAAAACCCTACCTACCCCTAAATTTTCTAACAACTTTGTTAAATTACTCAAATGGGGTTCTTTAAACCAGTCACCATGTCTCACCTCTAATGCCAATGGTACATCTTGACGTGGCCATGCTTCTAGAAAAGCTCGCAAATCATCAAGTAAAGCAGGTGAGTAACTAGGTGGTAATTGGGCAAACATTGGACCCAAATGCTTACCTAATGGTCGCATCCTCTCTAAGAATGCTAAAGCGTCAGGAATATGGGGTTGAAGTAATTTTTGATGGGTAATATCTCGCGGTAACTTTAAGCAAAATTCAAAGCCTAGAGGTGTTTCTGTCGCCCAACGGGTAACAGTTTCTGCGTTAGGTACAGCGTAAAAAGTGGTATTTCCTTCTACAGTAGTAAAGCGGCGACTGTAAACATTTAAGAAGTCAGCATTGCGAGTTCCTGGGGGATAAAGTTCGCCCACCCAACCTTTATAAGCCCAAACTGCACAACCGATATAAAAATTCATAAAATAAATCACTTTGATATGTTCTATTCAATTGTATAAGTAGGTTAAAAAAATTGACTCTTGCTAGTATTATATAAAGATTATACATAGCAAATAAATTAGTAACTTTATGCCCAGAAAAGAACAAGGTTGGGTAACATTTCAAACTTCAGAAGAAGAACGGAAAATTTTAGAAGAGTTTTGTCAGCACTCCCAGCGCACTAAAACTGAGATTTTACGGGAATTAGTTCGTGGTCTTCATAAATCTTCTTCACCCCCAAAATCATTACCAACTACCCAGGAAAAAGTAGAAACTCAGACTTTTGAGATGGAAATTATTAGTCAAAAAAAGCCATTAAAAGTTAGTTCGCGCAATGTTTTAAAGGGAGTTGTTAAACGAGTGACTACAGGAACTGTTAATACTGAAGTGACTTTAGAAATTGTTCATAAAGTTGAGTTAACTTCAATGATTACCAGAGTTTCTGCTGAAGAATTAGAATTATTTGAAGGAACAGAAGCTTATGCTGTGATTAAATCAAATGATATTGTTATTGCCAAGGATTAAATAACAAAAAAATCAAGAAATCACTGCTTAAAAATTAGTCGGTTTTAACCGACTTGAGCCATTAGACAGGGAATTTATTCCCTGCCTAAAAGAACGCCTATGGTAATTTAATGTTAGTCTAAGCTTCGACTTTCACACCTTTCCAGAAAGCAATATAACCTTCTATGTTTTTAGCTTTTTCCTTAGTGCTGGGATAGTACCAAGCTGCATCTTTGTTGACTTGTCCATCAACTTCAACACTGTAGTAACTAGCGACTCCTTTCCAAGAACAAGTGGTGTGGGTGCTGCTGTCTGTGAAGTATTGTTTGTTAATGGTGTCAGCAGGGAAGTAATGATTTCCTTCCACGACTACGGTTTTGTCGCTTTCGGCTAAAGTAGCACCGTTCCAAGTTGCTTTCATAATGAGGATTGAAAAGAAAGTTAACAATATATATTATACTTTACCAGTCGCTGTATCTAGTTGAGGCTGGGAATGGGTAATAGGTAATTAGTGATAAAATCCCTATTTTCATCCTTTAATCCTGGACATCCTGATTCTGACATTTTCCTATCTATAAATTCTAGCGTTCCTCATTCCCCCAACATGAGTTACAATCCTAATATCTTTATCACAAACCAGACACGCAAAAGCCATCTACCATGCTTCAGTATCCCCACCTTGAAAAAGCCTTAAAACATCACTTTGGTTATGACCAATTTCGCCCTGGACAAAGGCAAATTATCGAAGATGCGCTACAAAATCGTGATTTAATGGTGGTGATGCCCACTGGTGGAGGTAAGTCTTTGTGCTTTCAATTACCTGCACTTTTAAAACCAGGTTTAACTGTGGTAGTATCACCGTTAATAGCATTGATGCAAGACCAAGTGGAAGCACTGCGAACTAATAATATTTCTGCCACATTTCTGAATAGTAGTCTCAACGCCTATAAAGTTCGCTCTCGTGAAGAAGCGATTATGAATGGTAAGGTTAAATTATTATATGTTGCTCCAGAACGTCTAGTTAGTGATAGATTTTTACCGCTTTTAGATGTAGTTAAAGAAAAAATTGGCATTGCTAACTTTGCCATTGATGAAGCCCATTGTGTTTCTGAATGGGGACATGATTTTCGCCCTGAATATCGCCAGCTAATATTACTCAGAAAACGCTATCCTCATGTTCCTACTACTGCCCTCACAGCTACCGCTACAGATCGCGTCAGGGCTGATATTATTCAACAATTAGGATTAAAACAACCCAGTATTCATATTGCCAGTTTTAACCGCCAAAATCTTTATTATGAAATTCGTTCTAAAAGTAAACGTGCTTACGCTGAATTATTAGAAATTGTTAGAGAAAATGAAGGTTCAGGAATTATTTATTGTTTAACCAGAAAAAAAGTTGATGAACTAACTTTTAAATTACAAAAAGATCAAGTTGCTGCTTTACCCTATCATGCTGGTTTAAGTGATGAGGAAAGATCCAAAAATCAAACTCGATTTATTCGGGATGATGTGCGGGTAATGGTGGCAACAATTGCTTTTGGTATGGGTATTAATAAGCCAGATGTGCGGTTTGTGATTCATTCTGATTTACCCAGAAATTTAGAAAGTTATTATCAAGAATCTGGTCGTGCAGGGAGAGATGATGAACCTTCACGGTGTACGCTATTCTTTAGTTTTGGTGATGTAAAAACCATTGAGTGGAGTATTAATCAAAAAACAGACCCCCAAGAACAATTAATAGCTAAACAGCAACTAAGACAAGTTATTGATTATGCAGAAGGAACAGATTGTAGACGCACAATTCAATTAAGTTATTTTGGGGAAAGATTTCCTGGTAATTGTGGTAATTGTGATAATTGTCTTCATCCTAAACCTGTACAAGATTGGACAATTGAAGCCATGAAGTTTTTATCTTGTGTGGCTAGGTGTAAAGAAAGATATGGAATGCTTTATATTATTGATGTGTTACGAGGAGCGAAAAGTCAGAAAATTGCCCTCAATAAACATGATGAATTATCTACTTATGGAATAGGTAAAGATAGAACAGTAGATGAATGGCGAATGTTAGGAAGATCACTTTTACATCAAGGTTTATTAGAACAAACTCCCGATGGTTATTCAGTTTTAAAACTTAATGCTTTGAGTTGGGAAGTGATGCGAAAACAGCGGACAGTTTCTATTGCTGTTCCTGTGGCTCAAAAGATTAATTTAGAAGATGGAAATGGTAAAGCTGCGGAAGTCGAAGTTCTCATGAATAGATTGCGAATTCTCCGTAAACAATTAGCTGATGAACAAGCCGTACCACCTTACGTCATCTTTCATGATTCTACCCTAAAATTAATGGCTCAGATACAACCAAAAACTTTATATGAATTTGGTGAACTTTCCGGGGTAGGTAGTCACAAATTAGCCCAATATGGTGATAAATTCTTGGCAGAAATTCAAGCCTATTGTCAACAACAAGGTTTACAAAAACCTAAAAATAATCAAGTTTATTACCCGGTAGTTGATAGCTTTCCCTCTGATACCGAATCCAGTACATTTGAGTTATATCAACAAGGTTTTACCATCGAAGAAATTGCCCAAGAACGTAATGTGAAGACTTCTACAATTATTAAACATCTATCAGATTTAATTGAAAAAAACCAACCTATAGATTTAAATCAATTAGTACCCTTAGAACATCAAAAGAAAATCTGGCAAGTTTTAGAAGTTCTCGGTGATATTTCTTTAACACCTATTCGGGATAATTTAGGACAAAGCTATACCTTTGACGAAATTCGTTTAGTTAGGGCTAGATGGAGAAAGGAAAAACGTAAAACATCTGAAATCGGCAAATAAAAATACCCTGAAACCGTTCATTTACCTATCACTTTTACAGATTCGAGACTATTCTTACCTCCTTCTAATTCTTCCTCCTGACTCCTGACTCCTAGCCCCATGACTTACGTCACGCTGCGCGAACACGAAAAGACTTTTTCAGCAAACCCTATATAAGGAT
>NZ_JAYGHA010000004.1:225420-231540 GCF_034931405.1 Anabaena sp. UHCC 0451
GATTTTTTCAAAATTCAAATATGAGTCCTATATATCTTAAAAAAAACTTAAACTTATGTATTTAATATCAGAAACAGAAAGGAGAAAGGGTAAGGGTAATCTTTTTCCCTGTTCCCTTATCCTATTAATTAACAACTGAAGTTCATGACTACTCAAAACAAGGTATTTATTCTTCCAACCGTGGAGAACATTGGGAACAAAATTGCGGTCTAAATTTGCAGAATTGGCTATTAGTCAGTGCGTAAACTGTACAATAGGGAAAACTAGTAATTTCTATCTGGGCTGTCTTCAATCTAGAATCCATGATGACAGGTTTAGGTGATTTGGTTTTTAAAGACAACAGCATAGAAAGAAACCTGGGAAAAGCCAGACAAACAGCACCACTAATGATAGTGATTATTACTGCATCGATTAAAACTATAGTAATCACCCCCTTGAAAGATTAGGTAGTAACAATTCATAGTTCATAATTAAACAATGTAGGTAAGTATTCAGCTATAGAAATCGTTCATATCCAGATCCCCGACTTCATCAGATCAATTGATCATTCATTTATGGACACAATAAATAAAAGAAGTCGGGAATCTTATCACCTTACCTGGATTCTTACCAATGTAGAGCCACCTTGTTTTTCAAGTTCTGCATTTTGGTTTTAGATAATTAGGAATTACGCATTATTTGATCATTGGGTAACTGCCCTAATCAAACGAACCATACACAGACAGAACCATAGCATTGAATCTATATAAATTTAGTTTAGCATAAAGTTTTGTTAAAATAGCTGTTGAAGTTGTGCTAGTGTCATGCAGAGTCAGGAAAGCGGATCTGAAATATAGTTATTAAAAAAACAACAAATTTATTAGCCAACTAAATCCTATGTCAAACATACAATCGGCATCTTCAGTATTATCCAACGTCACCGAGCGAGAATACCGAGCCTTACAAAGTCTGGTAGATTACACAAATGTTCAATCACTGCCAGAAATATGGCCTTTAGCCGCCAGAAAATTTGGTAACACTGTTGCTCTCCACAACCCCCATGTTAAACCAGAAGTAAAAATTACCTATTCTCAGCTATCAATGCAAATCCAACGATTTGCAGCAGGATTGCAGATATTAGGGGTAAATATGGGCGATGATGAAAAGTCCAACTACGGTGAACGCATTTCCCTGATCGCCGATAACAGTCCGCGCTGGTTTATTGCCGATCAAGGGATCATGACTGCTGGAGCAGTGAACGCAGTTCGTAGCGCCCAAGCTGAACGGGAAGAACTACTTTTTATTATTGCCAATAGTGGCAGTACGGCGCTAGTAGTGGAAGATATCAAGACATTTAAAAAATTAGAAGCAGGTTTACAAGACTTACCCATTAAACTGGTAGTTTTGCTTTCCGATGAAACACCACCCACAGCAGAAAATTATCGAGTGGTGAATTTTACCCAATTGGTAGATATTGGTAGCAACCAAACTTTAGTAGCACATAAACCAAGCAGTGATACTTTAGCAACCTTAATTTATACGTCTGGGACTACGGGTAAACCCAAGGGTGTGATGCTTTCCCACAAAAACTTGCTGCACCAAGTCAAAACCTTGGGAACAATAGTACAGCCACAACCAGGAGATATAGTTCTCAGTATTCTGCCTACATGGCATAGTTATGAACGTAGTGGAGAGTATTTTTTACTTTCTCAAGGTTGTACACAAATTTATACAAATTTACGCTCAGTCAAAGAAGATTTAAAAGAATTTAAACCCAATTTCATGATTGCCGTTCCCCGCTTGTGGGAATCAATTTATGAAGGAGTACAAAAGCAGTTCCGCAGTCAACCAGCCAATAAACAAAAGCTGATTAAATTTTTACTGGACATGAGCCAGAAATATATTACAGCAAGACGCATTGCCCAAGGATTGAGCTTAGATCATGTTAATGCCTCAGCGATGGAGAAATTCGGGGCAAAAATAGTAGAATTAGGCTTGTCGCCATTTCAAGCCCTGGGAGAAAAATTAGTTTATGCCAAAGTGCGGGAAGCCACAGGTGGCAAAATTAAGCAAGTAATTAGCGGTGGTGGGGCGCTACCGCGACATATAGATAACTTCTTTGAAATTATTGGGGTTGAGATTTTACAAGGCTATGGCTTGACAGAAACTTCACCGGTAACTAATGCTCGTCGTCCGTGGCGAAATCTACGGGGGTCATCTGGCCAACCAATTCCGGGAACAGAAGTAAAAATTGTTGATCCAGAAACAAGACAGCCCCTAACAGCGGGACAGCGGGGCTTAGTGCTGCTCAAAGGACCACAAATCATGCAAGGCTATTACCAAAATCCCGAAGCGACAAAAAAAGTTATAGATGCTGAAGGTTGGTTTGATAGTGGTGATTTGGGTTGGGTGACACCCCAAAATGATTTAGTGCTAACTGGTAGGGCTAAAGATACAATTGTGTTGACCAATGGGGAAAATATCGAACCGCAACCCATAGAAGATGTTTGTTTGCGATCGCCCTACATTGATCAAATTATGCTCGTGGGACAAGACCAGCGCAGCATCGGTGCTTTAATTGTTCCCAACCTGGAAGCCTTGGCAAAATGGGCTGAAAGTCAAAATCTGAATTTAAGTACCCAGAATGATGATATTGACTCAACCGGTCAAAAAATTGACTTAGAGAGTAAAATAATCCAGGATTTATATCGGCAGGAATTGAACCGGGAAGTAAAAAACCGTCCTGGTTATAGAGCCGATGACCGCATTGGACCATTCAAGTTAATTAGCGATTCCTTTTCTATTGAAAATGGCATGATGACACAAACCTTAAAAATCCGTCGTCACGTTGTTATGGAACAGTATCGCGATATTATTGACGGAATGTTTGCCAAATAATTCCACTTGCAAACTATCAGAGTGAACGTGAAAGTTTTATGGATGTCTCCAACCCTCAATTGCTTTTAAAGCGCGTCGTTAACGTCAAAGTTATTGTGACTCCTCTCTGGAAAGAGGAAGTGCAACAGCAATTACAAACACAGATCAATCAACAAGATCAACAACTGCAACAGCTAGATGTTGAAGGACAAAGGGCAGTTAGTGCAATTCAAAAACAAAGTTTACAACCACCAGGACCCCAAACCCTGCAACAAATTGACAATATCCAACTTCAGGTTAATCAAAAGAAAAGTGAATTGCTAGAGCAAAAAAATCAACTACTACAAAACCTTCAGCAAGTGCAGTATCTGGAGTTAGATCAAGAAGTCAACCAATTTCAAATGGAAGGCTTTTTCCGGGTAGAAACAGGTGATAACTTGATTAGCAAAATGCAAGTTGAAATTGTTCTCCGTGATGGCGTTGTCGAAGAAATCCGTGGCGATATCTAAAATTTAAAGGGAACAGGGGAGTCAGGAGTCAGGAGTCAGGAGTCAGGAGGCAGGAGGCAGAAGAAGCAGGGGAGGAAAGGGAAGATGTTTCCCCAATCCCCAATCCCCAATCCCCAGTCCCCAATCCCCAATCCCCAGTCCCCAATCCCCAATCCCCAGTCATTTGATCATCCAAAATCCTCGTAGCAGGATACAATTCGATCTGGAAACAGCTGTTAAAGTCCATAAAATTATTGATTCTGAAACCACCATTATGAGCATTCATGAAGTATTTATGCCGGCGCTAAGTTCCACCATGACGGAGGGAAAGATAGTCTCTTGGGTGAAATCGCCAGGGGATAAAGTGGAAAAAGGCGAAACAGTGGTGGTTGTCGAGTCAGATAAGGCTGATATGGATGTAGAAACTTTCTATGAGGGATTTCTTGCCCATATCATAGTTCCTGCTGGTGAAACCGCCCCCATTGGTGCTGCGATCGCTTACGTTGTCGAAACAGAAGCAGAAATCGAAACCGCTAAAGCTATGGCTGGTGGTGGAAGTGCTGTAGCTGAACCCATACCTGTATCCGCACCCGTAGCCGTGGCCGCAGCCGCAACCGTAGCCACTCCTGCTCCAGCCTCTCAAAATGGCTCTAACCATCGGGAAGATAGGCTGGTAGCTTCACCCCGCGCTCGTAAGTTGGCCAAAGAACTCAGAGTTGATTTAAATAGCCTCAAAGGTAGTGGTCCCTACGGTCGGATTGTCGCCGAAGATGTAGAAACTGCTGTTGGTAAAGTTCAGCAACCTCCTACCCCTGCTATTACCCCAAGTCAACCCACACCACCTCTTCCCCCATCTGCACCACCAGCACCTACAAAACCAGCAACCGCACCCATTCCAGTTGTTACCAGTGCCGCGCCTGGTCAAGTAGTACCATTGACTACGCTGCAAAATGCCGTAGTTCGGAATATGGTGACAAGCCTATCTGTACCTACATTCCATGTTGGTTATGTCATTACCACTGATGGACTAAATAAACTTTACAAACAAATTAAATCTAAAGGTGTAACCATGACGGCGCTATTAGCAAAAGCTGTAGCGGTGACATTGCAAAAACACCCATTACTCAATGCCAGCTATTCAGACCAAGGAATTGTGCATCATGCCAATATCAATATTGCTGTAGCAGTAGCAATGGACGATGGTGGCTTAATTACACCCGTATTACAAAAAGCAGATCAAGCAGATATCTATTCTCTATCACGCCATTGGAGATCTTTGGTAGAGAAAGCTAGAGCTAAACAACTACAACCAGAGGAATACAACACGGGGACATTTACCCTGTCTAACTTAGGGATGTTTGGTGTAGACACATTTGATGCGATTTTACCACCAGGACAAGGTTCAATTTTAGCGATCGCAGCTTCTCATCCACAAGTTGTAGCCACCGCAGATGGTTTATTTGGTGTGCGTCAACAAATGAAAGTTAACATTACCTGTGACCATCGGATTATTTACGGCGCTCATGCGGCAGCATTCTTGCAAGATTTGGCGCAATTGATTGAAACTAACCCTCAATCTTTGACACTTTAAGCAAAAACTTTACAAACTCATAAATCTTAATTTCAGACTTGGAGTTTTTTTAAATTCCAAGTTTTTTTTATCCACAGATATATCCCCGACTTCTTTGAGAAGTCGGGGATCTGCGTATCGCTATGTAGATGTTAAATGTTATCAATTCAAGTTACTCTGAAAGTGAGTGACATCAGTTGGTAAAAAATCAAACAAAAAAATATGACAACAGAACATAGTTTAATTCTGGATATAACAACAGTCTTAACCGCTACCGCACTAGGAGGGTTTTTGTCCCATCGGTTGCGTCAACCTGTGATACTGGGTTATTTAGTGAGTGGTTTTGCTATTGGACCTTTTGGTTTCAAATTATTAAGCAATGTTGATGATATTAAATCTTTAGCAGAAATTGGTGTTGCTTTCCTGCTGTTTGCATTGGGTGTAGAATTTTCTTTAGCAGAACTCAAACGAGTTAAAGAAATTGCCATTAAAGGCAGTTTATTACAAATTGGTTTAACAATTGCCCTAGTAACAATAGTAACCGTCTCCACAGGGTGGGCTTCTGGAATTACAAAAGGCATTTTTTTAGGAGCAGTTTTATCTCTTTCTTCCACAGCAATAGTATTAAAAACACTCACCGAAAAGGGTGAAACTAATACAGTGCATGGGCAAATTATGCTGGCAATATTAATTACTCAAGATTTAGCTTTGGGTGTAATGTTAGCAATACTTCCGGCTTTGCAAAAACCAGAAAATATTGCCACAGCATTAGGCTTTGCTTTAGTCAAAATTGCACTGTTTGTAGTAGTTGCAATTATATTTAGTCGTTGGATAGTGCCGAGCATTTTAAGCAATATTGCAGCCACAGAAAGCAATGAGTTATTTCTGTTAGTTCTAATTGCTCTTTGTTTAGGAGTTGCGTTAATAACTGCACATTTAGGTCTTTCCATTGCTATGGGGGCGTTTGTCGCTGGTTTAATGATATCAGAAATTGATTATGCTGATCAGGCTTTAGCCAAGATTTTACCTTTGCGAGATACATTTGCAAGTTTGTTTTTTGCATCTATTGGAATGCTCATTGATCCGGCTATTCTCATCAGCAATTTTGCTATAATTTTAGAACTTGTGGCTTTGGTTTTATTGGGGAAAGCAGCAATTATTTTCGGAATTGTTTTAAAATTTGGCTACTCTCTCAAAAATGCTATT